>DLVS01000235.1 GCA_003445095.1 Verrucomicrobiales bacterium | reverse complement strand
ATCGGTTCCGTCTATGGCACTCACTAGGGTGACGACTCCAGTCGTCAAATCGCGCGTGAAAATATCCGCCAACTGATTCGTATCGCCGGCGACTAATCCTGGTTGCGAGCTCATGAACAGGGCTGTTCGCCCGTCGCGAGAAATTCGCAGGCAGCCCATGGCGCCTTGTGAGTCGCCGCTAAATAGAGCAGTGGCCATCGGTTGGACGGCGCCAAACGATCGGTCGAAAAGGTAGCCATCGTAGCCGCGACTCGTATCGCCGGGGACCAGGTCATCTGCCAAGCTAACGAATGGAACGAAGCGGCCGTCGTCACTCGGGGTACCCGCGCCCCGACTAATCCCCGTCGCTGTCCGTTTTTCCATAGCCGACTCGGTCACGGAAATCGGGGATGTTTGGCCGTCGGCCAAATTCACGGTTATTACATCGTAGGACTCATTTAGATCGAGGAGCGATACCGGTTCCTCCACCTGTAGCACAACCTCGGTACCATCGGGACTGAAGGCCGCTTGAGCGTAGTTGGCCTCAGCCGCCATATGATGCATGGCCCCGGTTGCTAGGACTCGGTGGTAAAGGCGGCTAGAGCCCTCCGCGAGAACGCCAGCTTCAGGGACGGGCGAGGAGCTTACGAATAACAGTGAATTGCCATCTGAACTCAATTGCGGAAGCTGAGACGTTGCCGGATCGGTTCCCACCGGCGGTACTGTCGTCCGCATCTCGTCCATCGTGTGCAGACCCGAATCCGCCTTCCAAATGCGAATTTGATCTGAGAGACCGGATCGCTCAGGGCGCACGGTCAGCGCCAGAGTTTGGCCGTCATCTGCGAGAGACAGTGGCTCTTGGAGGACCGGCAAGTCGCCGGCGACTCGCTCTAACCGGCCGCTCTCCAAATCCGTCCACCACGTACTGACAAAGTTGATGTTGCCGCTCGGGCCCTGAACTCTGAAGGCAAGATATCGTCCGTTCCGACTCAAAATGAAATCCTCCACCCATATCGGTAATTGGAATCGAGCTGTGGGCGACAGTCGAATCCGGCGAAGCTGCTCAGACCGCCGCCAAAGCACGAGCGTGGTGCCGTTATCTTCAATCAGAGGAAAGTCTGTCGCTAGGCAGCGGTAGGCAACGACCCTACCGTCCACGTTGATTTGCGGGGAGAACGCGGCCGCACTCCCCGTCGAACCTCCCGGAGCCGTGCTCAAGACCTCCGTCGAGCCTTCCTGTAAGTCGCGCAAAAAAACATCGGAGGCCCCGTTTGTATCGACATTGGCGGTGAGGTTCGTTGCTTCGCTTTCGAAAACGATGAAGCGCCCATCGCCGGACAGCTCTGGATTACTTGAAGCGGTGTTACCTGCGCCAGTTCCTGAGACATTCACACTCACGAGCCGGGTCGTTCCTATTTTGAGGTCACGCACGTAGACATCATTGACTCGATTCGTGTCGCCGGCCGACGCATCCGAACCTTCCACCGTAAAAGCGATCAGGGTCCCGTCGCCTGACACCGAGAACTCCGATGATCGCCCATTGAAACTTTGGCCAGCAGGACTGCGGGAGACTAGTTCCGTTCGCCCTGTGATTCGATCGCGGACGAAGACATCGACAAGGCTGCCATTGAAATCGTTGGTCACCAGATCTGGCGCATCGCTTAAGAACACCACGTAACGATTAGTGCCCGCGAACACAGCGTCACCCGACAAGCCGGAGCCCGTGATTGTCGACGGCGCATTGTTGGCGCGCATGGAAATCGGTATCAGCGGCCCTGCCACACATGCGGGCAGGACGGACAGAAACAGTCCGAGAGGGAGGAAGGGATGCATGACTGACCCGGATAATTAGCGGAAACGGGACGAACGGCTAGGTCTCGTTTCTGGACTCAATCTATGGGCGGGAACTCAAAAGAGAACGATGGAAGCCTTGTCTCGCTTAGGCTTACGAACTGCCCCGACTCACGTCGTCGGCTACGAGGCGATCAGACCGCATGGCCTGTGGACGTGAGTCCGTGGGAGTCTGGAGTCACCGCACACATTGTCATCGAAAGTTCCGGATGGGCTCTCAGTCGTATCGATCCCGTCGTGCCGCAAAGGGTGATTCCAAGTCCCGGCTTGCCGGAGAAAGAGACACCGGGAAACTTGCTGCGTTGTGAGGCTTCATTGTGTATTCGGAATTCTGTGGGCCGTGACTTGGGCCAGGGCGTTAAACGGTGCGGAATTGCCACCCGCGCCTCGGGGATTCACCTGGGAGCGACTGGCAGAAATCAATTCCCAGGTCTTGAAGCCGTCGAGTTGGATCGTGAAGCACGAGAAAAACGGTGAGGCCGAGACCTTCACTCTCTCGGCCGGCGTCAGTTCCACGAACGCGCCCATGCCCAACTTCGCGCTGAACTGGGTGCCAGGAATTCCCGCCAAGGCCAAGATGCCGCCATCAAAGTATGCGGCCGCTCTAGCCGACGAAGCGGCGAAGAATCATCGAATTGAAGATCGGACTGCGGAAAAGAAGGACGGTTTTGACACGATCTCGTTTCGTTACACGGAAGCACTTCCCGGCCGGCCGGAGTCCGTATTGCGTTACCAGTTTCTCGCCAATGATCGCACCGGTAGTCTTTTCATCGCCGCCTTTGAAGCGCCCGCGAAGGATTGGGAGAATGCCTGGAAGCAAGGCCGCGTCATCGCCGAGAGTCTGCGTTTAGACCCAGCACGGTAAGGGGCCTGCCGCCACTCGACCCAAATCCGGATGGACGCCATTCAACCCCACCGCCGTCGTGTGGATGCAAGGTGGCCTCTCCGAGTTGCTCGCGAGGAGGATGTCCCGGCCCTAGAAGTCCTCATACCACAGTCGGTCCGGGCGCTTCAGGCGCCGTATTATTCTTCGGCTCAATTCGAGGCCGCCTTGGGGCCCGTGTTCGGCGTCGATCGGCAGCTGATTCGTGACGGCACCTACTTTGTGGTCGAGTACGAGGCAGAGATTATCGGCTGCGGTGGCTGGAGTCGGCGCCAGGCACTATACGGCAGCGACAGCGGCAAGATTGATGACGAGGCAATGTTGGATCCGAAACGCGATTCGGCGCGGATTCGGGCGTTCTTTGTCCATCCGACCTGGGCGCGGCAAGGCATTGGCCGTTGCCTCATGGTCGCGTGTGAGCGGGCAATGATCGAAGCCGGATTTAGCACGGTGGATCTGGTTGCCACTCTGGCGGGCGAACCGCTGTACACGAGTTTCGGCTTCACCGTGGTCGAACGGTGCCAGATCGGGCTAAGCGGGGGATTGAGTTTGCCCGTCGTGCGGATGACCAAGCGATTGAGCCGCTACAATTCAGTTCAACCACGAATCGACACGGATGAACACCAATAGGAACAAGTCAAAGCGAGACTTTTGGAAGAGCGGGGTCCGCGTCTCTGAAAGGTAAGTCCGACCGGCCCGGGTCGTCCCGCGAACTGATCGATCCCATTCGTGTGAATTTGTGTCCATTCGTGGTTCTCCGCATTCTTCTACCGCATGGATAAGGCGGAGAGGACAAAAACCACCAACCGACACTACTTCACAAAATTCTGCCCCTTCAGCCAAAAGAGAAGGTCGGCGGCCCAAGGATGTGGATTGGTGAATTCCGGCGGCTTCGTTGCCAGGCCGATGCCATGCTGCCCCGCCTGATAGATGTGCAAGTCGAAGGGCACCTTATTGCGGTCGAGGGCGGCGGCAAATTCGAGCGCATTTCGTACCGGAACCGCCTTGTCTTCCCACGTGTGCCAAATGAAGGCCGGCGGAGTTTGCGCGGTGACTTGGGTTTCGTTGGAGAGCAGCCGAATCAATTCCGCACTCGGTGTGTCGCCCAGCAGATTTCGTTTCGATCCAGCGTGCCCGAACGACTCCATCGTGATCACGGGATAGCACAAGATTCCCAAATCCGGTCGCGAACTCAGGCGCTCAATCGGGTCCGTCGCCGCAGGATCTCCGGCATCGAAATGCGTCATCAGCGTGGACGCGAGATGTCCGCCGGCGCTGCTGCCCATGATGCCGACCCGTTTCGGGTCGACTTGGTACGCGGCCGCGTTGGCGCGGACCCAGCGGACGGCGCGGGCCGCGTCGTTCAGCATGACAGGATGTCGGTAGCCGTTGCTCCCGAGCCGATACTTCAAGACAAAGCAGGCAATCCCAGCGCGATTGAGGAACAGGGCGTAGTCGTTGCCTTCGTGGGGGGCGAGGCCGCCGTACCCACCGCCCGGACAAACCACGATTGCGGCGCCGCTTGCCCGGCCCGGATCGGGAAGGTAAGGGGTGACTGTGGGCGAGTCTTGAGCCGCCTGCCCCAATGCCCCAGGCGCTCCAGCAGGCCAGAGCGGGATCGGATCGCGGACTTCAGCGCGGAGCGACGGAGCGATCAAAAGCGTAGTGGCCAACACGATCCACGGATTCATGGCGAAATTGTTCCGCTCGTAATTAAAACCGCGAGGCAAATCCGCGTGGAGTCATCGGGGCACGAGCTGAATGAAGCTTCTCAATGGTAGGAATGGCCCGTCGTCCCGATCCGTGGAATTGGTTTTGACCTTGTCTCGAGTGCCCCTAGCCTCGGGGCTCACGCACCATGAGATTCGGTATCAACACGTTTCTGTTCGTCTCTCCGTTCACGACCGAGAGCGTTAAGCTTTTCCCTAAGTTCAAAAAGTGGGGGTTCGACTCGATCGAGATTCCCGTGGAGGACCCGTCGCATATCGATCCGGCCAAAGTCAAAGCGGGACTAGACAAGGCAGGATTGGTCTGCGGCTCGATCTGCGCTTGCATGGGACCGGGACGTGACTTCCGCGGAACGCCCGAGGAACAACAGACGGCTATGACCTACTGCAAAGCCCTCGTGGACCAAGCCGTAACGCTCGGCGGCGCGAAGATTATTGGGCCAGTCTATTCGGTCGTGGGCAAAGCGGATGCAGTCGAACCAGCCCAACAGAAGGTTGAGTTTCAGTTGGTGGTCAAGAACCTCAAGGAACTGGCCCAATACGCCGAATCGAAAGGCATCACCATTTGCATCGAGCCGCTGAACCGCTTTGAAACGGACTTCCTGAATACGTGCGACCAAGGACTGAAGCTCCTCAAGGCCGTCGGCTCGAAAACGCTGCGGCTGCACCTCGACACGTTCCACATGAATATCGAGGAGAAGAACCAAGCCGCCTCGATTAAGAAGGCCGGCAAGCTCCTCGGACACTTTCACGCTTGTGGCACCGATCGGGGCACTCCCGGAGGCGACTCGCTCAATTGGAAGGAAATCGTCGGCGCCCTCAAGGCGGTGAAATACGACGGCGACGTCGTCATTGAGTCGTTCACCACCGATGTGAAAGTCATTGCGCGGGCGGCGGCGATTTGGCGGCGCATTGAACCCACCCGCGACGAAATTGCCGTGGATGGATTGAAAAACCTGAAGAAGGCCTTCGGGAAAAAATAGACCGCCGGTCGGACAACCAATCTTTCCCCATTTTGAAACTCTGAAGCTCATCACCAATCCCGTTCCTTCGCCCATGAATCGTCTGACTTCCCTTGTCGTTGCCTTCACCTTCGGTAGCGCGTTCTCCTTGGCGGTGACCGCAGCTCCACCGAAAACCATCGCCGCCCCCAAAGACGCGGTCGGCCAAGTGCTTTTCAACGGCCAAAACTTGGCGGGGTGGGCCGGATTGCCGGATCATTGGGAGGTTTCCGAGGGCGCAATTACGGGCTACACCACCAAGTGGAACCCGATCAAAAACAACACATTCCTCGTGTGGACCAATGGCACGGTGGGAGACTTTGAACTACACGCGAAGTATCGCATCCGTGGTGGCAATTCCGGCATCCAGTATCGCAGTGAACTGAAGGATCCGGCTCTCTTTATCGTGGGGGGCTACCAAGCCGACATTGATGCGTCACCCAGGTACTCAGGGATTCTCTACGAGGAACGGGGGCGCGGTATTTTGGCTGATCGCGGCCAGCAAACCATCGTCAAGGAGAAGGACGGCAAGACCGACATCAAAGTGACGACCACCCTCGCCACACCGGAAGCCCTCCAAGAATTCATTCGCCCGGAAGAATGGAACGATTACGTCATCGTGGCTCGCGGCGATCAGGTGATGCATTTCATCAACGGCCGGCTCATGTCCACCTGCGTTGACCTCGACGCGTCGAAAGCTCCGACTCGAGGCATTTTGGCCCTGCAAGTTCACGCGGGTCCGCCGATGCAAGTTCAATTCAAAGACATCGTTCTCTACCCGCTGGACGCGAAGCCGGCGGCGCCAAAATCTTAAGGGACTGGGACGACAGTGTCCGGCGGAGAGTTGTTCTGTTATCCTCCGCTCATGATCCGCTTCGGCTCACTCGAGCTGAATTCCAATCTGTTTCTCTCGCCCCTCGCGGGCTACACCAATCTGCCGTTTCGCCTTATCGTTCGGGAAATTGGCGGGGTAGACTTGTGCACCACTGACTTAGTCAACGCCCGCTCATTGCTGGAGCGAAATCGCAAAGCGCTCAAGCTGATCGAATCCCACGCCCAGGACCAACCGTTGGCCGTGCAATTGTTCGGCGCAGTGCCCGAGGAAATGCGCGACGCCGCCCTGAACCTTGAATCGCTCGGCGTTCGCTCGGTGGATATCAACATGGGCTGCCCGGTCAAAAAGGTCTGTCGGGTGGGAGGCGGATCGGCCATGATGACCCAGCTTCACCAGACCGCGAAGTTGGTGAAGACCATGGTCGAGGCGGTGAGGATTCCCATCACGGCGAAGATGCGGCTTGGCTGGGACGCTGAGAATCTAACGGCTCCTGATCTAACCCGGACTCTCGAGGACGCCGGTGTGGCCGCGGTGTTCGTTCATGGGCGGACTCGCGAACAAGGTTTCGACGGGCCGGTTAACCTCGCGGGAATCCGAGCCGTCGTAGAAGCGGCCCGTCGAATTCCCGTGATCGGCAATGGCGACGTCACGACGCCGGAAGCAGCCGCGGAAATGATCCGGCAAACAGGTTGCGTGGGGGTGAGCGTGGGGCGCGGCGCCTTTTATGATCCGTGGATCTTTCGGCGAACGCGGCAGCACCTCGCCATCGGTGAGCCCGGTCCGGAACCCGGATTCGCCGAGCGGATTCGGATCTTGTCCCGTCACTTGGACCTCATGATTGAAGTCTTCGGAGAGGAACTGGGCTGTGTGATGTTTCGCAAGGTTGCTCCGTGGTATGCGAAGCGATTTGGGCCGGCGGCTGAATTCAACAAGCGCGTGGTCCAGTTGCGGACCCGCGCGGAGTTTCACGATTTGCTGGAGCACTATTTGCGTTGGCGGAGTCAATTCTGCGACGACCAGGGAGAGCTCCTACCGCGGTACCAACCTGCGCCGATGATCGCGAGCTTCCAACGAGACAACTCGGATTCCCACGGGCCGCCCAGTACGCAAAGAACAGCGATCCCTGTGCCGCGCGGTCCAGTGGAGGTTTGGTAATCCCGAAACCTGTGAAAGGGTTGTTGATCGAGGCCGGGGTATCAAAAACGGATTGTACCAAGCGAAATCAGCCGATTCGCACGAACAATGGAACGCCCGATTCGAGGAAGACTCAACCGGGGCGGATTGGCCGGCCGCCATCCGGCAGGTCAGCGAAGTTGTGTGATCAACCGGGTTCTCCGAATGCGTGGAAGAGTGTTCCGCAGAGGGTTCCATTCGTTGTTCATGGCTTTCGCTGAACTGCGGGGATTTAGCGGCGGCTACGGATGGTTCGTCTCGGACTACGTTCGTCGAAACCACGCCTAGAGGTTGTCAGGAACTTCAAATTGGAACATCGACGATTACGATCGGCTTGCGCCAACCCTTAGAATGGCACCGCGAAAATATCTAAATCATCTATTGACTTAATAGACGTTAACGATTTAGCTAGCCGCGTTCGTTCGACCCCGTTGGAGGGGAGAAGCGTCAATCACGAGACCGCTCTGACCGGTGTGCCCGGAAGGTCGGCTGAAGGCAGCCACTTCATGAACCATATCCGCCGGATCGCCGGCCCATCTTCGCCTTTCCACGAAGATAGTCGCAAAGCGTCCTTTTTAGCCCAGGATCCGATTTCGCCCATGCGCGGTACCCGCACCGCCCGGACGAGATGTTGTCTCGGGATCTAACCGCCTCATCGCTTCGAAAACGCCGGTAGCGATTTCAGCTACCTGCCGATCGTGTACTTCGCTTGTCTGAGTTTCTGAACCTTTCACCATTTAGTTTATGTCTAGTCAGTCGGTAGATTTTTATCGTATCAAACCTCTCGGTTTGGCCATTCGACCTGGTACCTGGCGCCGCCGTGAGGGCTTTACCCTCATCGAGCTACTGGTCGTCATCGCGATCATCGCGATCTTGGCTGGAATGCTGTTGCCCGGCTTAGCCACCGCCAAGGCCAAGGCCAACGCAGCCTCTTGCCTCTCCAACCTGCGGCAATGGGGGATCGAGTGGGCCATCTATTCTAGCGATAACCGCGACCGCTTCCCCTCGGGGATCGTCGATGGGGGATGGGCTCGCGGAGCTTGGTTCAACGCGTTGCAGCGTCAGGTGGGGCAACGCAAGCAACTCTTGACGTGCCCCGTCGCAGTGAAGCCGCGTCCCCTCGTCAATGAGGGCAAGGGCAACGAGGCGTTCGGCGGGATTCAGTATAGCTATGAGATGGGCTTAGCTGAATTCTCCAACGAGGAACGCGCGAGCTACGGCGCCAATCTATGGATGTACGACGCGCAAGACGACATTCAGGGACGCCTGCGGGAATGGCACTGGGGATCACCCACCTCCGCAACGGATGCCACGATCATCCCTCTCATGGGCGATTCAAGCTGGCGCGGGGGCGGTCCGCATTACGCGAATCGCATCGCTTATAGTCCGCCCGATCAGCCAGGCGAGTATTCGAATAGCGAAGGCTACGCAAGCTACGAAATGCAGCATTTCGCGCTGCCACGTCACGGGAAACGTGCCCAGTTCGTTTTCTTCGAGGGCTCCGCCCGCGGTGTACGGGTCCGAGATTTATGGGCGCTTAAGTGGCACCGAGATTGGGACACGGAAGCTTATCGCACCTTGGTGAAGTTCCCCGCGTGGCTCCGCTAGCTGCCTGGCCGCCGACTCATTAAACGCTCGAACTGGGTGGTCCATTCCTACTGCCCTCAACGTCAATTCGCCTTTTTTCGCAAACATGAATCCTGCTCCTTTACGCAAACTTATATTCGCCGCCCTACTCTCTCTGGCGGCTTTGCCTGGTCTTCACGCCGGATCAGTCATCCGACTCTATTATGATGGAATTTCCACTGTCTCGTCGGTAACCAGCGTCCGAGTCAGTGTTGCGACGCTCACGAATAGCGCACGTTTCCCGGACTCCCCGTCATTCCGTGAACAATTGGATGACTTCTCCACGCTGCCCACAGTTCCATTGAGAGCGGGACTGCAAGGGAAGGACAACTCGGGTGCCGACTATGGATCTTTCATTCGAGGATACCTGGAGGCACCCGCAACTGGAACCTACCTCTTTAATATTGCCAGCGACGACAACTCGGCGCTGTTTCTCAGCACCGACCACACGGCAGCCAACAAACGGCAGATTGCGTTTGAAACCGAAAGCGGGGCGCCTTTGTTCGGAGGTCCACGCCAAGACCAACGATTGTCGGCGCCGATCAACTTGATTCGGGGCCAAAAATACTACTTCGAGGTGCTCCATAAGCAGGCCGGCGGCGGAAGTTATATCCAGGTCGGCTGGCAAAGACCTGATGGAGTTCAAGAAATTGTGCCGGCCCTTCACTTGGCACAGTATCCAGTAGATCCCTTTTTAGGGATTGGTGAGATCAATCAAGCGCCGGTGTTCAACGCCACCGGGTTGAATGCAGGGAACCTTCCGGCGGCGGTTACAGTGGCAGAAGGCAGCGAGCTGCTGCTCCAGTTGGACGTTGTGGCCGGCCAGCCTACGACTTTCGAGTGGACCGAGGATGGCATCGTGATTCCAGGCGAGAGCCTCTCATTCCTGAGGATTCCTCGGGCGCCGGCCTCGCTGAACGGCAAGAAGATCAAGGCGACGGTTCGCAATGGAGCTGGGACGCTGGTCAGTGCTGAAACGACGATCTCCGTGACTCCGGATGTGACGCCGCCCTCGATTCTGGCAGTGGAAACCGGCGGAAATCCCAACCGGCTCCGAGTGACGTTTAGTGAGCCAGTGGAAGCCGCGACCGCGAGTCAGTTGGCGAATTTCCAGATCCGAATTGTCGGCGGCGCGGTCTTGCCGATCGAGACCGCAGCGCTGCTTCCGGGCGAGCAATCGATTGAGTTCGCCGGCGCCTTCAACTTCCAGGCAGGAGTCAACTACCTGCTCTCGGTTCAAGGTGTTCGCGACCAGGCCGTCACTCCGAATACGCTCTCACCGAATCCAACCCTCGTTCCGTTTGTCTTCAGTGCTCCGACCGGAACCACCTATGGGTTCAATGCAGGGCGACCGAGCGGCTTCAGTTTCTTCGGCAATGCCGAAGTGATTGCCAGCGGTAGCTACGACGGAAGCGGTTACCTGCGGCTCACGGACGCTACTCGAAATCAAAACAGCGCGGTGGTCCTCACCGAACGCCGTGACGTGGATCAAGTCCGCATTCGCTTCAAAACTCGCATCAGTGATGGGAGTTCGACCAGCGGACTCGATGAACCCGGTGATGGATTCAGCGTCAACGTCGCCGCCGACCTTCCCTTGGGAACTTTGTCTCAACCCGAAGGTGGGTTTACTCCCGACGTGCCCGGCAATCGTCTCAGTATTGCCTTCGACACGCACGCCGACGCCTCCGACGACCTACCGTCGATCCTGGTCCTCTTAAACAATCAAGTGGTGACCAATGTGCTCACCAGCACCAACGGGATAACTGTCAACGGAGTGCCTTCAATCAACTCGCTCGACGGGCATTGGTCGGACGTGGATATCGACATCCGCCGTAACGGCCTTCTGACCCTGCGCTATGATGGGATCACTCTCATTAACGAGCTGCCCACGGCGTTCGAAATCGTTAACAGTGCTCAGGTCGGTTTGGCCGCACGGACCCGCAGTTGGTTTCAGACCCACTGGATTGACGACTTGAACGTCAATTATGGCGAAGGCGATGTCGGTGACGTTGCGATTTCTGACGACAGCGTGCTCGGCGGCACATTCCTTGAAGGATCTGAAGTTCGTCTGGCGGTCTTGCCGAGCGGAGCGGGACCATTCCAATATCAGTGGTTCAAGAATGGCCAAGCCTTGACCGGCGAGACCGGACGCACGCTGCGATTTCCTGCAATCCTGGGAGCTGGCGGAAACTTCGCGGTAAAGATCAACAATTCCTTCAGTGAAATCTCGAGCGAACCGCAAGCGGTAATTATTCAGCCGGACGTCACTCCTCCCACAGTAGTCGCGATCAAGGGAGTTGCCGGAGGGGTAAACCAAGTTCGGCTCACCTTCGATGAGGCGCTCGATCCCAATACCGCCGGCGACGCCGCCACCTATTCTTCGTCCCTGTTCCGCATCAGCGAAGCACTGCTTTTAGGGGATGGCCGAACGGTCATTCTTAAGACGACGCAACTCCGCGTGGGGATCAATTATCCGCTCCATGTCGTCGGTTTGAAGGATCGTTCGGCTCAAGCAAATCCGCTCACGGCCAACCCGCATTTTGTCGCCAATCTGACGTATCAAGACGAAATCGTGGCTGATAATCCGGTGCGGTACTTCCGTTTCGAGGAGACCGCCGGCACGGTCGCATTCACTGAGACCAGCTCGGGCGATCAGATTAACACCAACGGTGTCTATCAGAATTTCCCGAGTCTAGGAGTGCCAAGCCTGGTGCCTTCAGCTTCGGGAGAATTCGCGGCCAAGTTCGTCCGTGCCAACACCAACTATGTGTCGGTCCCGAACGGCGGCGATATCAATGATTTTCGCGGACCGTGGCCCAAGAAATCTTATGAGTTCTGGTTTCGCGCCGACAGCTTGCCCACGGTGGCTCCAGAGGGTGCGAACAACGCGGGGATTCAGTTAGCGACCACGGCCGGACTTTGGGAAGAGGGTGGCGGTCAACGCAGCGTGGCGGTGTATTTGTGGCGAAATCCCGCGAAACTCGATCCAGGGCAAGCTGAGCTCACCTTCCACGCCTACAACGATACACCCGACGGCCCAGGCGCCCCGTTTGGGTTGAGGCAGCACCCTCCGGTTTATGTTACTCATACCATCACCACGAACACTACCTATCATGTCGTGGCGGTGATGGATGGGCGGACGGATAGTCGTGATGGTGAACTGCGCCTTTATATCAATTCAGAGCTGGTCGCTCGCACCAACGGCGTCGGGCAAATCTACAATCATAATGGCGACGTCCAGATTGCTCGCGGAAATGCCCGGACTCACCTCGACATTAGTGCAGCGCTGGGTTCGCTGGATGGCACGCTTGACGAGGTTTCGACCTATAACACTGCCCTCAGCGAAGATCGGATCCGTGCGCATTATCTGGCCGGAACCGGGGAAAGTCTAAATCCGGAAGCGCCCGCAACGCTGGTCAATTCGGTCGATCCACGGGGGCATCCCCATCAACTGACGGTTACGTTTAACCAGCCCGTCAGTCCGTCGACCGCGTCGAATGTGGCCAACTACGTGCTCAAGAATTCCGGGGGGGACCCCCTAGCGATTCAATCCGCGGTGCTGCAGGACGACCTGATTACCGTCAAGCTGAGCGGCGCGTTCAACTTTGTTCCGGGAGACGCTTACAACCTTTCGGTTCAAGGGGTCGCCGACATCTTGGTCCCTGAGAATGTGGTGGCCCCGGTGACCAAGGGGTTCACCTACACGACGGCAGGGCCGGTTGGGTTGGCGGCCGGCAGCGATTTGGGAAGCAAACAGGTCGTTGAGAACGGAATCGTTTCATTTACGGCAATCCCCACGGGGCAACCGCCGTTCACCTACGAATGGAAGTATGCTGGATCGAGCCTCGCCGGGGCGACAAACGCCACGTTGGAGTTCCTCGCCCCACTCACGGCAGAAGGCAGCTACACGGTGACCGTTCGCAATGAGTTCAGTGAAACTACCAGCGCTCCCGCCCAATTGACCGTTCTACCGGACACAACGGCGCCCCGACTGCTCGACATTAAAGCCCTAGCCGGATCGCTGAACGAAATCCGGCTGAGCTTCAGCGAGCCGCTCTTGGCAAGCCAGGCCACCAATCTCGCGAATTACACGATCCCGACTGCGTCCGTCACAGGTCTGAATCTGCTCAGCGCCGCCCTTTCACCGGATGGCCGCCACGTAACTCTCAAAACGTCGGCGCAAGTCAACGGGCAAACGAACGAGGTGGAAGTTCTGGGACTCTTCGATCTAGCGGCGACTCCGAACCAATTGAACACTTCAGCTACCGTGGTTTCCGGTGTCAGCTATCGGGATGAAATCATTGCCGATGGGGCCGTGCGCTATTGGACCTTCGGCGAGGCCACCGGAACCAATGTTTACACCTTGGTCTCGCAGTTCGACACGGCGCCCGAAAGTCTGATCGGCCGGCTGAAAGATAACCCGTTGCTCGGTCAACCCAGCCTGGTTCCCAATCTGCCCGATGACACGGCGATCGCCTTTCGCAGTACCAGTGTTAGTAATCGCATCGACGTTCCGAACGCGCGCGACATCAATGCCATCCTCGGGCCATGGGCGAAGCGAACCCATATCTTCTCGTTCCGGGCGGATCGTTTGCCCCGGATTACGATCACAAGTTCCGAGGTGGACGGCCAGACCGTACTGTCCACCAATGTCGCGGCGCCGGCGATCTATGCTCACGATCGGATTGCCTTCTACTTGGCGGGCACGCAGGAGTCAGACGATCCCACCGAAGCCCAACTCGTTTTCCGAGCGCACAATACGACGAGCGAGGGTCCGGGGACGCCATGGGGTGGCACAACGCTCGATACCTCAAAGCATGTCATTACCACCGTGCAGCCAGGAAAGGTATATCACGTGGTCGGTGTCTTTGATGGGTCCATTAGCAGCTTTACCGGTCAATTAAAGCTATATATCAATGGCGAATTGGTCGGCACAGTAGGCGGTATTGGGCAAATCTATAAGCATCCCAACACCCCGCCCGCGTTTGGACAAGGAAGCTTCCGCACTCACTTGGGACAAAGCCAAAGTCTGGACCCGACGTCTGAGAACTTCAATGCGCGCTTCGAGGGAGTAATCGACGAGTTCTCCCTTATCAACCGGGCGCTAAATCCGGCCCGAATTGCTCAGCTCTATTCCTTTGCCCAAATTCCTCCAGCCGGCGCAAGCGTTATCGCGATACCTCCCGGGGACCTTAGAATCCGGCTGGAAGGTAGCGGTCTCATAATAAGCTGGGACGGGACGGCCAGCCTTCAGCGCGCCCCGAGCTTGGATGGGCCGTTTGTAACCTTGCCGGGGGCGATCAGTCCTTACGCCCAACCTCTCTCTGAGGGCCAGGCCTATTTCCGCGTCAAACCCTAAAAGCCGGGCTAGACGACATTGTACCGCCTAGTTAACCCCTCACGGACACTCTAATGAGCTTACCGTCGATAGAAATTCCCTTCGAGACGGTGAATCGCACCGGGGCGCCGTCCCGGTGGAAAACTGCGGCAGCGATCGTTGCCTTGAGCGCGGCGGTTTTGTTGCTTGGCTTCGCTGTCTTGGGCTTCGCCGTCACGGCGGGGAGACTTACCGCCACAGCTAACGACGGATTGATATCAAGTTTCGACAGTTCCTTGGGGGACCTCGCAGCGGATCCCCGATGATTCAAAGAAGCTATGACTTTTCCGCTAGTGTATCCCTCAAACTCGAACATTCACCCGCGCTCGGAGGTATCTCCTGCCGATGGGCGCGGGTTTCTTTTCAACTGCCTCTAAACGCCATGAACCAAGCTATTCGAATCCAACCTACCCGCTGGGCGACGCTGCTTCCGCTGTACGCCGCCTTGGCCATGTCTGTTTCTGCTGCGGACCCGGACGCTCCGGCACCGGTTAAAAAGAAGAGCCATAGCATTACGCCGGAGCAGCTCCAGTTCTTCGAAAAGAAGATTCGCCCTGTGCTCGTGGAGAAATGCTATGACTGCCATTCGGAAGAGAGTGGTAAGATGAAAAGCGACTTCGTCCTAGACTCTCGCGATGGCATTCGCATCGGAGGCGAGCGCGGTCCCGGCATCGTGCCTTTCAAGCCGGACGACAGCTTCGTGATTCGGGCGATACGTCAAGAAGGCCGGTTGGCAATGCCTCCCGACTCTAAAGGGGGGATATTACCCGACGAGGTCATCGCTGACTTTGAGAAATGGGTTAGCATGGGCGCGCCGGATCCGCGCGACGCTTCCAAGGTCGCCAGCACCGAGCCGCTCAAACCGGAAAAGCCGGTGGACTGGGCCAAAGAACGAGAGTTCTGGGCGTTTCAGAAGCCGCAGGCGACACCTCCACCGAAGGTTCGGGATGCAAAATGGCCCAAGTCAGACATCGACCGATTCATTTTGGCCAAACTGGAAGAGAAAGGGTTGAAGCCGGTCGCTGACGCCGACAAGCGGGCGCTCACGCGCCGGGTTTACTATGATCTTACCGGACTTCCACCGACCCCAGAGCAGCTTGAAGCATTCATTAAGGATCGCTCCCAGAACGCGCTCGAAAACCTGGTGGACCACCTGCTGGCGTCGCGGCACTTCGGGGAGCAATGGGGCCGCGCGTGGTTGGACGTCGCGCGCTACGGCGAATCAACCGGGCTCGACCGGAATCTGAATTTTCCTTACGCGTGGAAGTATCGGGACTATGTGATCAGTTCATTTAACGCCGACAAACCCTATGATCGGTTCATCCAAGAGCAGATCGCGGGTGACCTCCTCTCGTATAAGGACCAGGCCGAACGTGACCAACTGTTGATTGCCACGGGATTCCTCGCTATCGGTCCCAAAGGACTCAACGAGACGCGCCCCAAGTACTCGAAGTTTCAGGTCGTCGATGATCAGATTGACACCACCACCCGCGGATTTCTCGGACTAACCGTCAGTTGCGCGCGTTGCCACGACCACAAGTTCGA
>DLVS01000414.1 GCA_003445095.1 Verrucomicrobiales bacterium | reverse complement strand
GACTGAGCTGGACTCCGTTCGGCCGACCTCCGAGCTCTAAGGCCGGTCCCATCCGCTTGCCCGAGACCGCATCCCAAACGCTGACGGTTGTGCCTTGTTCCACCTTGAGCTGTTCTCGGATCCGCCCGCCATCTGCCACCACAATCCGAGTTCCATCCTGGTTGAAATAGGCGCTGTGCAGCGGGTGCGGATGAGGCAAGGGCGGGAATAACAGGGTCGAAGTGCGGGTGTCCCATACGCGGACGAGTTGGTCGTTGGCGACGGTGACTAACTTTCGTCCGTCAGCACTTAGCCCCGCGTGCGCGACTGCCGCCGGATGATTCATTGGCCGCGATTGGATCCGTCCATCGATGACATCCCAGATTCGCGCCAGACCATCCTCGCATGCGGTCAATACTTGGCGTCCGTCGGGCGAGAATTCGGCTCCTGTTACCACCCCGGGATGCCGCATCGGTTCAGTCAACGGAATTCCTCGTCGAGCGTCCCAAACACGGGCCGTCCGATCTTCGGAAGCCGTCACCAGGTGGGTCCCGTCGGGACTAAACTCCACCCTCGCGAGTGGCGCCCCGTGCCGCATGGTTCCACCGACCTTCTCAAGGGTGTCGGCGTCAACAAGACTCAACGTTTCGTAACCGTCGATCGGGGCGGCGAGAAATCGGCCCGTGGGATCCCATGCGACCACGCTTCCTTCGGCCGCGAGGCTGCGGACCTTTGGCTTCGTTGGGGTTTGATGAAGCTCCCACACCATGAGGAAGCCGTCAGTCGTAACCCCGGCCACGCGAGTCCCGTCGGGACTGAACCGAGCCATCGGAACCGCGCGCTGATGTTGGAGGGTCCGGAGAAGGCGCCCGTTTGCGCCATCAATAATCTCGATCCGGCCGTCGTCTCCAGCGACCAACAAGCGGCCGCTATCGGCGCTGAACTCCGCGTAACGCGCGTGCTTCTGAACGGCGTCGAGGCGCACTTCGGAATTGGCCAGACGAGCGTCCCAAAGCCTAACTCGCCGGTCCTCACCAACCGTGACCACACGCAAACCGTTCGGAGACATCTGAGCTTGGACAACTGGGGCGCCGTGGGTGAAGGCGGCTCCCACACGACGATCACCCTCGACTTCCCAAAGCTGGGCCTCGGAATCGCCGCCGACCAGAACCTGTCCGGGAATCGACGTGAAGTGGGCTGAATTCAAGCTCGCGGAATGACGAAACCCAGCGAACAAAGGTAAGGCAAAACTCCGTTGGTTGAGCAACGACACGATGCGATTCGCGGCGACGGAGTTGGACGAAGATTGGCGAAGCAATTGTGCGAGTAGCGCCAAGGCGTTCGAAGGCTGGCCCTCCCGCAGTTGCCGTTCCGCCTCCTCAATGAGTAGGCGGGTCGAGACCTTTTCGGCACGGAGCCGTTGAGCGACCGATTCATCCCGCTGTTCGCGCCAGCGGGCGGCGGCGATCACGCTGCCCACGGTGACGACCGTGACCGCGAGGACGGAAACGATCACCAA
Organism: Verrucomicrobiales bacterium; assembly: GCA_003445095.1. GTDB lineage: Bacteria > Verrucomicrobiota > Verrucomicrobiia > Limisphaerales > UBA9464 > UBA9464. The sequence continues at coordinate 14,441 of DLVS01000414.1, read as the reverse complement.
CGCCGCCGACGTTGGTCGGCGTCTCGCCCATTTCACGAGACGCTCCGTACCCGAAGCAGGACGCGCTTGGATGGGCTCGTGGCGCAACCAACGTTCGAGGTCGTCGGCAAGTTCGCGAGCGGAGCCGTAACGTTGGCGTGGTTCCTTGGAGAGGCATTTGAGGCAGATCGTGTCGAGGTCGGATGGAATTCGCGAATTCATCACCGACGGAGGCCGCGGCTCTTGTTCCAACACCTTCCGAACTGTCTCGTAGGCGGTCGCGCCGGAGAATGGGGGAACTCCCGTGAGGGCCTCGAACAGAATTGTCCCGAGTCCGTACACATCTCCAGCAGTGGTCGCCCGAGCGGCGCCTCCCGCCGCCTGTTCGGGTGGCATGTAGGAGGGCGTTCCGAGACTCGCCATCGTGCTGGTGACCGTGCTTTCGTGAGCGAGCAATCGAGCCAGACCGAAATCGGTAAGGTACGGTTCGCCGGCGGTGTCGATCAGCACGTTGCCTGGCTTGAGGTCTCGATGCAGCACGCCGCGCTGGTGCGCGTAGTGGACGGCTCGGGCGATTCGGGCAGTCAGCCGGGCCGCGGTTTCCGGAGTCGGCGGAGTGGAACGGATAACCTGTTCCAACGGCAGGCCATCGATCAATTGCATCGCGAGGTACGCTTCTCCACCGGCCTCGCCGGCTTCATACACGGTGACAATGCCCGGATGATCCAAAGCTGCGGCCGCCTCGGCTTCGCGACGGAAGCGCTCGGCGAAGTCGCGCCGGGCCGGGTCGCGCGACACGATCAGTTTGAGTGCGACTAATCGGTTGAGACGCGGCTGACGCGCCTTGTACACGACACCCATCCCTCCCTGTCCCAACCGCTCCAGAAGTTCAAATTCGCCAAGTTTTCGAATGAGCGGTACCGCCTGGTCGGCCGCCGGCGGCGCTGGTTCTTCCACCAAAAGTGCGAGTTCCACCAGGCACGCAGCGCACATTCCCTCGGGAGCCTCCTGGGGCACCGTCGCGGCGCAACGCGGGCAACGAGGCACGCTGGAATCATGTTCCGGAGGCATCTTCGGCGTGGGTTCGGCTCAGGGTGGGGCAACCGACGCGGACGGGCCGCCTATACCAACATCCCACTCCCCCGCCCCGCGCAGTGACCGAATCAAATGGCGCATCTCATCCTCCAAGTCGGCGCTCCCGGAAATGGTTTGGGCTACCTCGTCACGAAAGAGTTCGCGGAAACGGGTTCGCAGCCGATGGATCGCGGATTTTACGGCCCCCTCACTCATGCCCAAACGCTCGGCCGCTCGGGCGATTGGCAGATCGCCGCGGTCGCCGACGAGAAAGGTCTTGAGCGTGTCGAACCTCCGAATCTGTCCTGCCACATCGAATTCTCGGCGTAGCACTGCGAGCACGCGGTCGAGAATTACATGAGCCCAGCGACAATCGAATTGAACATCGGGCCCTGCCTCAGAGGAAGCCAACACCGCATATCGACCCTCCCAATCTTCATCTTGAAGCGACAGCAAGGTTTGCCCGGCTCCCCGCTTCCGCGCGTTGTGGTGGTCGCGTTCGTGTCCGAGGAAGTGATTCACCGAGGCGAGGAGAAACGACCGGAACCGGCCCCGGTCGGGGTCAGCACGCCCGATTCGATTGCGTTCGAGAAGTTCAGCGAAGAAGCCTTGGGTTAGATCTCTGGCTTGCTCCGGTCCAAAGCCACTTCGGCGAATGTGCCCATATACGGGGAACCAGTAGGCGCGGCACAGCATTTCGAGGGCTTTTCGGGATTCCGTTGGATCGAGTCCTCCAGCCGCGCGAATCAAGTTCCACTGGGTCGTCTTGAACGAGACTTCCCCTCGAACGTCGCCCGATTCTAGTGGTCCAGCCGCCATTAGTCCTGCGGTGACCATTCCTGGAAACTCTCGAAAAGGCGAATTCTGGATAAGTCATCAACGCGACTACCGCAGCAAGGCGAAGCGAGGCATTCGAAGTTCAACGGAGGCACCTGGACACTTCGTCCCCGCCCTCGCGACTGCCCGTTGTCTGTGCGCCCGGCGACGTTGTCCCAGCACAACACGGTTTCAATGCGAGCAGGACATGTACGACTGGCGCAACTGGTGAACGCCCAGTTAGTGTCATCCTTCAACCCTTTCGCTCGTCGTCTTCCAGGCAATTGAGGAAGAATAAGAGCGGAGGGTGGGCCTCGAAGCATCCTTCCCTCCGGAATATTCGCCCACTCTAACCCGCAGTGCTCGCCTCCGTGCCCAATAGTTCGGCCGTGGAGTGCCCGAGCTGGTTCCACCAGTGATGGTAGAGCCGTTCCAACGTTTCGTGCGGATCCTCGACCAGCAACGCTTCTCTGATCTGGGTCGCATACATTCCGAACGACAACGGTGGCACGTGCTCCACGGAACGGAGTCGGACGGGCGCACCCAACGATTGCAACTCCGCGGCGAATCGGAGCGCCCCCGCGACATCGAGGAACGAGTGAATCGCGTCGCGTCGGGCTTCCCTGAGCAGCACGTGATCAGGTTCGTGCTCCGACAATACATTAAAGATGACCTCGCTTGACCATTGCAGCTTCCGTACAGACTTATGTTCTCCGAAATAGTTTCGGTACACGAGCAGCCCGGTCTGGGCGGCATTGCGAAAGTGATATTTGAGCAAATCGGAACGGGCGAGCGACGTTTCCAACTCAGCGGCGAGCCCTTCGGGGTTGAACAATCCCGCGAGGTCCGCCTCAGAAATCCGCTGGTGCTCCGCGACGGTGAGCACGAAGCCATAGTCATCCGGCGAAGCGACCACGTTACCGCCGCGGAGCCGGGATAGTCGCAAGGCAACCACACGACTTAATGCGTCATTCGCGGCGCGACCGATCAAACAATGGAAAAAATAATGGCGTGCCTGTGTCGGTCCTTTGGTGGGAGCGAATTCGAGCAGGAGCTCGGATCGCGCCAGAGGAGAGCGTTGCCGTCGGGCCGACACTCGGTCAGGTCGCTCTGCTTTTAGGTCGACCGCCGCCCTGAGCTCTTCGACGAGCAGAAATTCCGCGGTCGGAATTTCGCTGACGTAACATTGCGCCGCGTGCATGCGAAAAATCACCGTCGCGTTCCCCGGAGAGCATTCCAACCGCTCCGCAATCCACGGGATGAGCGAGGGAGTCTGACGAAACGGCATCGCCTCGATTCGCGACCTCAATTCGGAGCGAAAGGAAGTGATTTCCTGACCGACGCGATTCGACAGCGGCATTTTGTTGGCTCCCCACCGAGGAATGGTTGGCGTAGCACCGTCGGCCCGACTGACCCATGCTTCCATCGTCCCCACCCGGTCCAGTCGGACCGCGCGCCCGCCCAGGCTGAAGACGTCGCCGATCTTGATCCGACGGAGAAACGATTCTTCAACGGTCCCAAGCTGAGTCTGGCGCAGTAGAATTCGGATGACACCATCTGTGGGAATCGTGCCGACATTCTGAAGGAAATCGCGACGCACGGAGCCGGGACGCGCCTCGAATACTCCCCGTGCTTCGTCGGCGACGATCTTGCCGAACAACTCCGCGTATTGCTGCCGCAGCGACGCGCCTCCGCCCGCCAGAAACTGGAGTACGGCATCGAAGTCGGCCCGCGGAAGATTCCGATATGGATACGCCCGTCGCACGAGATGGTAGGCGGCTTCCATTGGCATTTCCCCTTGGCATCCCATTCCCATGAGCTGCTGCGCCAGCACGTCGAGGGGCGCCTCCGGTATCCGCAGCGCATCCAAATGCCCGCGCCTCGCGAGTCGGGCTGTCGCGGCACATTCGACGAGGTCATTGACGTTCGTCGCCATCAGCAGTCCGCGACTCACTTCGCGCAGGTTGTGGCCCGCCCGGCCGGTCCGCTGGAGCGCCTTGGAGACTCCCTTGGGCGTGGACATCATGACCACCAAATCGATGGAACCGATGTCCAGGCCGAGTTCGAGTGAAGTCGAGCAAACGACACACCGAAGTTCTCCACGCTTTAGTCGGTCCTCCACCTGCAAACGGACATCTCGGTCCAAGCTCCCGTGGTGACATTCGATTTTATCGGCGAGCTCGGGGTGAGCCTGCTTCAGTCCAAACGCCGCCGACTCTGCACCACTCCGCGTATTACAAAAAACTAGGGTCGTCCGGTGCTTCTTCACCAACCGTCCTAAGTCTTGAATCATCCGGACGCCGCTAAATCCGGCCAACGGATAAGGGTTTTTCTGGAGCGGCGAATAAAGCGCGAGCTCGATTTGCTTGGCCGCAGAGACATCCACGATGCGGCAGTCGCGGTCTGTGCCCACTAAGAATTGTCCAATCTCGGTCAAGGGATGCACCGTCGCCGACAGGCCAATTCTTTGGAGGGACGGGCCCGCAACGGAGTCGGCCCCTGCCTGTTTTAGGGCTTCGAGACGCTCCAAGCAGAGCGCGAGTTGGGTCCCGCGCTTGTTGTCTGCCAAAGCATGGATCTCATCCACGATAACCCAGCGGAGCGCCCGTAAATGGGGTGACCACTTGGGTTGACTGAGCATCAACGCCAGACTTTCGGGAGTCGTCAGGAGTAGATGCGGCGGACGAGCAAATTGTTGTTGGCGCTCGGTGGGGTCGGTGTCGCCTGAGCGCAAGCCGACCCGAATCGGAGCTTCACTACCGTAAATCGCCTGAAGCGGCCCGCGGAGGTTCTTCTCCAGATCGTAGCTCAAGGCGCGCAAGGGCGAGACATACACCGCATGCAGGGTCTCGGTGAGCTTCCCTTCCGAGTGTTCGCGTGCCAGCTGATCGAGCACCTCGAAAAAGGCCGCAAACGTCTTGCCCGTACCCGTCGGCGAAACAATCAACGCGTGGTGACCCGCGCGGATCAACGGCCACGCGGCCGCCTGAGCCGGTGTCGGCTCCTCAAAGGTTCGCGCAAACCAATCACTGACGGGTGAACGGTCGGAGCTCACGGCGCGAAAGCTACGGGTTGAGACCCTCTTCGCAATTCGCTGGTCAACGAGGTAGATGGAGCGAGAGAAGCTCGATCACCTCTTTAATTATCAATCGTTGCGAAAGTGCCTTCAGAGACTTCGGGCGTTTTGGGTTGCGAATCCTATGGAATGCGGAAGCCAGCGAAGCGCGACTCCGCTTTGGAACGTCGCGAAACACTGGGATTCTGCGACGACTATTTCTACGGTTGTCCGGCAGCCAAAGCGCTGTCGTCACTGCGCTTTGACGGCGCACTCCAAAGCAACGGCACGTACTTTCGCAACAATTGATACGGCAGCGGCCCGACCGCTTTGACCTGCCGGACGCCTTCGTCTGGCTTCGCTGTGCCATACTGCAACTGCGTCTTCTCCTCGACACGATCTCCCTGAGTAACCACGGCGCAACCGTCGAGCGCGTTCGATGGCCGGTGATCCCAGTGATCATCCCTTGACCCCAAAAGGCGCATCGGTAGCTTACAGTAGAGCTGCCAGCTTAGTATTGTTTAATGATGAAAACGTTACCTATACTGCGGCTTGTCGTTCTGCTGATGGCACTCGGCACTCCCGCATTGGGCCACGGATCCATGTTTAGTCCCGTGAGCCGGGTTTACCGAATCTTCCTCGAAAATCCGGAAACTCCCAAAAGTCCGTCATCGACGGCTGCTCTGGCCGTAGGCGGAACGCAACCGTTCTACGATTGGTCCGAGGTCAATCGCCTGGTTCCAGACTACAATTATCAGGCCCTGATTCCCGACGGTCAGCTCGCGAGCGCGGGCCGGTCCAAGTATGCCGGGCTAGACTTGGTGCGCTCAGATTGGCCGGCGACTTCAGTAAATCCCGGTCCGTTCCACATGGTGTTCGCCGCTCATGTGCCGCACGATCCGAGCTTTTTCAAAGCGTACATCTCACGCCCAGACTGGAAACCTACGCAACCCTTGCGCTGGGCCGATCTTGTGCCCTTGGACGGCGCGCAAAATGCCCGCAAAGAGGGAAACACCTACGTCTTCGACACCGTGTTTCCCGCCCGCACAGGGAAGCACGTGATTTACGTCATCTGGCAACGGATCGATCCGGCTGGTGAAGCATTCTTCTCGTTGAGCGATGTCGATTTCGGAGACGGCACCGGTTATGGAAATCCCGGTGGCACGACGCCACCACCATTGCCAAGTCCCACTCCGGTCGTCGAGTGCCGAGAAGACAGCCGTTGGGACACCGGATTTGTCTCAACCATTCGCCTCACCAATCCGGGCACCAATACGATCAACCTGTGGACGCTCTCATTTCAACTCAATGGAACGATTGTAAACTTCTGGGACGCGGTCAGCCGTGGTTTCAGCGGCGGTACGTTCAATTTCGGTAATGCCTATTGGAACGGGCAAATCGCCCCGGGGGCGACCGTCACCTTCGGGTTTCAGGCGGCGGCCGGCCGAGGGGTGAAGCTAACGGGATTTGCAGTGAATGGAAAGCCAACCGATCCAGTGTGTGGGCCGACCTTCCCTCCGCCGGACACGACGCCCGTGACGGGAACCCTCAAGGTGAAAGCGACGAGCAATTGGGGTACAGGGTTCACCGGCGAGGCGACGCTTAAGAACACGTCTACTCGGAATTTGAGCGGGTGGACGGTGACATTTGATTTCCCTCACCGCATCACGACTCTTTGGGACGCCGAACTCGTCTCGCGTGACGGGAACCGCTACACGATTCGCAACGCCGCGTGGAATTCGTCACTCAAGGCGGGAACCTCTGTGAAATTTGGTTTCAACGCCGAACCAGGCGGGACAATCAAGCAACCGACCAACCTCACCCTAAAGTAGCGCGCCGTAGTAGCGCAGTGGCGTCCGCCAAGGACGAGGCGCAACGTTGGCAGGCGGTTCCCCCGCCTGCCAACTAGCGCCGTTGAAAACTGATCACCGCCACGCTCGATTTCTGCTGTGGCGTCCCGCTTCAGGCGATCAAGGACAGCCCCGATTTCCACACGTGGCCACACTTTTGAGGCCATGAACCTCGTAGTCGCTCACGGGAGGAAGCGCTGATTTCCGACGCGCGTGTCGTTGAAGGACGGTTGATTTCCCGCGACGGTGCGAAAGGAAAGTGCGCGTCGCCGCCTCCGCGGCTACGACGGTTCGGGGGAAGTCTGGACCTCCAAAATCTGGACGTGAATCGAGGCCATGAACCTCGTAGTCGCTCACGGGAGGAAGCGCTGATTTCCGACGCGCGTGTCGTTGAAGGACGGTTGATTTCCCGCGACGGTGCGAAAGGAAAGTGCGCGTCGCCGCCTCCGCGGCTACGACGGTTCGGGGGAAGTCTGGACCTCCAAAATCTGGACGTGAATCGAGACCATAAACCTCGTAGTCGCTGACGGGAGGAAGCGCTGATTTCTGACGCGCGTGAGTCGTTAAAGGACGGTTGATTCGCCGCGACGGTGCGAAAGGAAAGTGCGCGTCGTTCCCTCCGCGACTACGACGGTTCGGGGGAAGTCTGGACCTCCAAAATCTGGACGTGAATCGAGACCATAAACCTCGTAGTCGCTGACGGAAGGAAGCGCCGATTTCTGACGCGCGTGAGTCGTTGAAGGACGGTTGATTCGCCGCGACGGTGCGAAAGGAAAGTGCGCGTCGTTCCCTCCGCGACTACGACGGTTCGGGTAGCAGATTCAACCGTCGGTTTTTGGCTGAGTCCGTCCGGCCGACTAAAAGCGCGCGCCGTCGCGCTCCGCTTCACGGCGCACTCCAAAAGGCCGGCTCAGGGGAAGCGCGTCGCGGCAGAAATTCCCGAGCGCTCGACCGGCAAAGTCAAACGAGACTCGGTGCGGTCAAGGCACTTTCAGGGTGCCCCGGACTGGGTCGAAACGGGAGTCACTCGAGTAGAGCTCGCGGAGGTTTCGCGCCTTGGGGTCCTTCGCCAACCGCGCGTCGCTAAGTTTCAGGGATGTCGTAAGGCTCGTCCGAGCCGCGTCCGTTTTGGCTTGGGCAGCTTGGATTGCTGCCAGATCAAACCAAGCCTCAGGACTTTCCGGTGACTGCTGCGCAAATCGCTCCAAAGCCCGCTCCATCTTTTCCACGTTCCCAACTTGTCGGTACGCCTCCGCCAAAGAGACCAGGATCCGTATGTCGCTACCAGGATTCGTGAGGAACGATTCAAGCACCGCCATCGCGTCATTGCTACGATTGGCTTGGAAGTACGCGGAAGCCAGTTGGAATCCGATATCCACGTTGGTCGGCGCAGCGCGAAACTTGTCCTCGATCTCGCCCATGCCCTGCGGGTTCAACGCCGCCACCGGACTGGTCGCCTTCAGTTGTTCCAACTGCTGGAGCAACTGCCGAACCCCGTAGTTGTCGGGGTCAAATTCATAACACGTCCGCGCCACCGTCGCCGCGTCCTCATATCGTCCCATGCTCGCCAGGAGCGAGGCGTAGTTGAAGACGGTTTCTGGGCTGTACGGGCAAAACGCGAACGCCTGCTTCAAGGCAAACTCGGCCTCACGCAGGTAGCGCTGCTGCTCTTCTGGCGAATGGGACGCGTTTTGGGCGCGCCACGTGTAAATGCTTTTCCCGATCGCATTCCTCAGTTTACTGAACGCCTTCTGCGCATTCCGGTCGCGGACGAACTTGGGATCTCCCTTGAATCCGACCAAATCCCGGGTGCGATACGTCCGCTTCGCGAACTCAGTAACTTCCTTAACCGTGGTGTCGTATTTGATCCAATCCCCAATCAGCCGAGCGGAATACTGGCTCCAATACTCGTGATCGCGCTGGATCACTTCTTCGCTGAGCTCCTTCACGGGCTGCCGCTCAATCTTCATAATGATGCCGCCGGGAACCAAATGCGGGTACATCCATTTCAGAGCGAAGCTTTCTTCAACGTAGAATTCGTGATCTGGATTCGCGTCGAATATCACTTTGGTCAGCAACCCGTTGATCGCCATGACGGCGACTTGTCCGGTGACCGACACCCGACCGTCCGGAAGCACATTCACGATTTCGCCCGCATCCAATTGATTGAGCTGATACCTCCGCGCGGCATCCTCGGTGTACTCTTGGAAGCAGCGCGCCGCGTCTTTCGGCGACGGTGTGATAATTTCGAGATCCGGATAAAGGCCGGCCTGACTTTTTACGATCAACTCAGGATACGCCGCTTCCAGCAGGAGGCGATTCAAGCGAATGCGATTGGCGGTCGGAGGATCCTGTTTGGCGAAGCGTTGGAGATGCTGGCTCATCGGAACCGCTGCGAAAGGGTTCGCTTGGCCCGTTGGCCCCCCGGCATCAGCGCCGGTGTAAAACGCCGGGCCTTCCATGAGTCGATTCAACGCTCGGGCCAGAGTCTTGGCGTCAGCATCGATCGCCGAGCCGAGTTTTTCTTTTAGGAACTTCGACACCGGATCGGCGGCAGCCTGCAGTTTGGATTGAAAGGCCTTGAAGTCGGTAAAACTTGCCGGCGTAAACATCGAACTGCCGGCCCGGCGTCGCTTCTCAATACGAGCCCCCAAGTCGGTGAGGAACCGGTCCAGTGGCGCTGCGAGCTGCGCCGCAGTATTGGTTCGGCCGCGGAGGGCCGACTTCGCATCATTCAGCATTCCGTAGAAGAACGGCAGGTCCACTTCGGCGCTGCGATTGTAGTGTGCGCGGATATAATCTAAATAGGTATTATCGGCGAGCGCATTTTGGGTGATCACATAAACATCGCGGCGATCGAAATTGGGGTTTCGGCGATGCTCGGCGGGAGTGAAGCTTTCGGCAAATACCATGTAGGTGGGGGCGAATCGGCCGGGGTCGGTTCCGCCAAACAAAACGGAGTTCGTGGTCATCGGCGGATACAGAGGCTTGCCCGATTTGTCCTTGGGCGCCGGCGCCGCCGAGGTGTCGGCCCCCGGCTCAAACATATCGTGACCGAACCAAAATCCGAAATAGTGGTTCCGCTGTTCGTTATCGCCCCAATGCGACAGCGCCGAGTCGAAGGGAATGAGAGCAAATAGTGCTAGAAACGGGGCGAAGAGCGCGCGTTCTCGTTGGAGAATGACCAGCACTAGAAAGCCGAACGAAATGGCCAAGCTCAGCAGAGTCGCGCCCCGCAGAATGGGGAAGACCGTCTCCCGAAACGTGGCCAATACCTCGTACAAGTTAAAGGCACAGGCTACCGCCGCGCCGATCAGCAACCAGTACCGGTACTGTCGATACTGGGTGAGGATAATCGCGCCAATGAGCGACAGACCAAACCCCACGCCCATGGCGATGACAATGTGGGACGAGGTAAAAAACACTTTCACGAGCTCGCGACTTTGACGGTCCACGCTCGGGTTGAGCAGAATCATCAAGAGAAATGCGAGCGTGAGGTAAATGGCGGAGAGGCCGATGAGCCAACCGCGCTCCCGCTTCTGCATTTGTTTGATGAAGAGGAAGGGAACGAGTCCGATCAATAGATTGGCCCAGTTAAACTCTTCTTTCGCCCCCTCGGCATACATCGACATCTGTTGGAGGAGCAGAAAGGGATCACTCGTGGGGTTTGTCTTCTCATATTGACCACGGGTGAACGCGTGAATGAATCCTTCCCAGGTCCGCGGATAGCCCCAGTTCATGGGCGGATTCGTCATCGACGCGATCGGCATGTAGAAGTACACGGCGGCCCCGAGACCGAACACGAGGCCTGAAATCAGGACCGGCGCCCATTCAGACAACAGCCGCCCCTTACGCTCAGTGCTATAGGAAACGACGAATGCCGCCACCAAGCCGAGCAGCGAGAATCCCGTCAAAAGCTTGATCGCGAGGCTTATCTGTCCCTCCGCGGCGGCCGCGGCCTCAGCAACCGCTTGCATGGATAACGTCGTGTTGGCTTTCACGGCCGCGAGACTGGACTGACCGCTGGTCAGCAGATTGAATAAAGCGAAACCGACCACACCCACACCTACCAACGTCCAGAGGCGGACTTTGCCATCAACGACTCCCGTATAGGCCAGGGCCACGATGAGCGAGCCCAACCCCACAAGATTGAAAATGGAGAAGACGCCGGGGTTATCGGCGAGGATCGTGGTCAGTCCCCACGTCCGCCCAAACATCACCAAGGCGTATATGAGGGCGTTGGCGAAGAAGAGGTCGCGTCCGAGCCGCCGATCGGCCATGAGCACCGTCACTTCAAGGCCGATGGCCGCGACAATCAGAGTTTGGTGATTGCAGAAACACAACCCGAACAAGAAGAAGGCGAAATATAAGTAACGACGTTGGTGAGGGGCATAAGTCCATCGGAACAGGCACACCAACACGCCGGCCAAAGTGAGCACCGCCAGCGTATACACCTCCACGATGACCGCTTGGCTCCAAATGAATCCGTTAAATCCCAGCAGGAGCCCGGCCACCAGGCCCGACACGAGGCACAGCGGGTTTTCCCAGCGCCGTTCGATGTCTTTAAACTGTTCGATGCCTTCGACAATGAGGCTGCTTCCGCGCGACACGAGCATGCCGATCAGTCCAGAAGCCAAGGCCGCCGCCACGGCCGATGACACAGCGACTCGCCAGGCCATGTTGGAGAACGGTAACAACTTCGTGAAGGCCCACGAATAGAGCGTCCAGAGCGGGTATCCCGGCGGATGGGGGACTCCGGCATACATGGAGCCGACGGCAAGTTCGCCTGAGTCCTCCAACGTCAAGTCGGGAGCCAGCGTGAGGAGATACGCCAACAACATCACCAACGAGACAACCCCGAGCGTCAGCCAATCCACCGGCCGAAATAGACGCGGCGGGGACGTGTCGGCGGCGGAGGCTTCCGGAATGGAAACTCCCTTGGCAGGAGGCGGAACGGTCGAGACGGGGACGATTGGGGGAGACTTCGATTTTGCCATAACTGCAAAGCGCAATAAGCGCAACGAACGGAAACGCGATCCAGGAACAACGGCGGCAGTGCTTACTTCAGTTCAAACCACTAGGCGACCCGTTCGTGGACAACGGTTGCCAAGCATTCGTCCAGGCGAAGGACCGCACCGGGAGTGCGTTTTGCGCGCTTTGAGCGGAGGCGGAATCGAGGGCGGCCAATTGCGCCGAATTGGTGCCAGCCAGGACGAGGCTTGGCTGCGCGATGGGATGCACGGACAAACTAGCCACGACGAGCGCGGTGCCCAACGACGGAACTCCCCAGCTCAACCAGCGTGCCACCGGAACAATCTCGGCGCGGCGGGGCTCAGGCCTAGGGCGCGGGCCAAAAATCCGCGTTTCAAGCTCCGCGGAGGGCGGACGCGGAGTCCAGGAAGTCAACTGTTTCACCCAACGATTGGTCGAATTCATACGAGTTTCGTGCGCCGTCCTGAGACAAGCAGGCGCGGAGTTTCTGTAGTCCGTAACGATACCGGCCGGCCGCCGTGTTCGGCGACAGGTCCAAAAGTTCTCCAATTTCTTCAAAGGTCAGTTCGTGCCAAACCTTGAGAACGATTACCTCGCGTTGCTCCGTGGGGAGCCGTTCAAGGCAACGCATCGCGGCACGTTCGGCGGGCGTTTCATCCGCGCTGGATTCGAACCAGCGGGTCGATTCGAATTCCCGGGCAAGGCGACGAAAGAACGACCGCTTATAGTTCAACGCCCGATTGCGGACGGAGCGGACGAGGTAATTCTCCGGCCGCAGGGGCGATTCAGCCAACCCGAGCAAGCCCAGAAAGACCTCATGCAACACGTCCTCCGCCTCGGCGTGACTGAGTCCGAGCGCGCGACCGTAGAGCAACAACTGAGCCGCGTGTGCTCGATACAGCGCTGCCGGAGCCGATTCGGTGTGACCGTCGCTATTCACGAGTTCAATTAGTCAGACACTGCCAGCGGCGAATTTGTATGTCCCGTGGTAAAATTCCGAAATTCTTCAAGACGAAACTTGCCGAACGCCCTCGCAACTGGCATTTCCTCCGCGGGGATGCATTCCGTTCCGAACAATTTGAGTCGTCCAGCCGGCCCGCAGGGAATTGGTATCATTGCCATTTGCATTGGACGCCCGCCGCGCCGCTGAACGAGTTTTCCCCAAGTCGAAAGCCCCGTTCCGCGACCCGGAACGGGGCTTTTGGCTTTTCTAGCTCCAGTCCTACCCCGCCCATGAAGACACCATCCATCGAAATCTACGACACCACGCTCCGTGACGGTGCGCAGGCCGAAGGCATCAACTTTTCGCTCGCCGACAAGCTGCGCATCGCGGAACGGCTGGACCAGTTCGGTATTCACTACATCGAAGGGGGCTGGCCAGGATCGAACCCCCGCGACCTCGAGTTCTTCCACCAGGCCGCCCGACGCAAATGGCGCCACGCGCGGATCGCTTCCTTCGGGTTCACTCGGCGCAAGGGCGTTCCGGTGGAGAACGACGAACAGATTCGGATGCTGCTGGACGCCGAGTCACCCGTAGTCACGATTGTCGGCAAATCTTGGCTCCTCCATGTGCATGAAGTTCTACGCGTAAAACCTGACGAGAATCTCGCCATGATCGGCGACACCATCCGCTTCCTGAAGGATCACGGCCGGACCGTGGTGTACGATGCAGAACACGCCTTCGATGGATTCAAAGACGATGCCGAATACACTTTGGCGACCTGGCAAGCCGCGGAAAAGGCCGGAGCCGATGTCATCTGCCTCTGTGACACTAACGGAGGCTGTCTGCCCTCGGAGATCACCCGTATCACGACTACCGCCCGAGGGCGACTCAACGCCCGGCTGGGAATCCACACGCACAACGATTGCGGCTTTGGCGTGGCCAACGGGATTGCGGCTCTCGAAGTGGGCGCCACTCACATCCAGGGCACCATCAACGGCTACGGGGAACGCACGGGTAACTGCAATCTTACTAGCGTCATTCCCACCATCCAATTCAAGCTGAACCGGACTAGCGTTCCGGCCCGCTCGTTACCGAAACTCCGCGAACTTTCGGAATTTGTGGATGAAATCGCCAACGTGCGCCACGACCCGCGCCAACCCTGGGTCGGCCAGACCGCGTTTGCCCACAAGGGCGGCATCCATGTCCATGCCATCGAGCGAGTCGCCCGCAGTTACGAGCACATCCAGCCGGAAGCCGTTGGCAACACGCGCCGGGTCTTGGTAAGCGACTTGTCTGGACGAACCAACATTCTCCTCAAAGCAACCGAGCTCGGATTCAAGCTCACGCCCGAGGCCCCAACTACTCGCGCCATCACGGCCCGGGTGAAAGAGCTCGAAGCGCAAGGATTTGAGTTCGAAGCGGCGGAAGCCTCCCTCGCTCTCCTTATCCGCGGCATCCTCACAAACAACCCGCAGTTACTCTTCACGGTCGATGATTACCACGTCTCGATGCGGGGCAACCACGGGACCTCGACCTGCGAGGCCACGGTGAAAATCCGGGTCGGCGACCAAGTTCATCATACCGTGGCTGACGGTGACGGCCCCGTGAACGCGCTCGATGGCGCTCTCCGCTCCGCCTTGGCCCGCTCGTTCCCTAAGATTCAGCCCATCCGACTCACCGACTACAAAGTCCGTATTCTCGACGGTGTTGCCGGCACCGGGGCAAAGACGCG
>DLVS01000856.1 GCA_003445095.1 Verrucomicrobiales bacterium | reverse complement strand
TCCCCCCAAGCGGCACTCGCGAATCGGCCGCGGTCGGTCGCAATCTCGCCTTCAGTAACTTTTGTAAACGTGGTTTGGGCCAATGCCGTCAGAGACATTCCGGCGGCCAGAAACCTGAGTATCGTTTTCATCTTCGTCGTCCTTTCATGCGAAATGTCGGCTGGCTACGCAGGCGGGACTATCCAGCGACATGACTCTGTTGCCCGACATTGGCTCACTCGAGCCATGCCGCCTTCATTCATTCGTACTAACGGGGAGGCAGTGGGAATCTTTCACGCACGGGAGGGTTTTCTGTAGCCGCGAAGGGAACGACGCGCACTCTTCCTTCGCGACGACGGTCAGAGTCATCCCTCAATGCCTTCACACGCGCCTCAAATCAGCGCCTCCTCCCGTCGGCGATCTACTGAGACCCAGCTAGGGGAGCCTTGGCTCACACACCGGCTCGCGCCAAGGCTCCCCTTTTCCGCCCACTCAGGCAGAAAGCATCTACGGTTGAAGTGGCGGACCGGCTGGGTCTGGCGGACCGGCTGGGTCAGTCCCCATTCACGGGAGTCAGGAAGTTGTCTCGGAGGAAATCGGCCAGGGCCACACGACCTCGCCGCCGACGGTGCAAGCGTGGCGGAAGTGAATCCCGCCCCGTCCGCAAAAGTGTGGCCGAGCGGGCGGACTTCCGCTGCGAAGATTGTCGGACACCCGTCAAGTCGCGGCTGATTGCACCAAGTGTTTGAGTGGGGACAGGACACCCATCGCGCCGACGACTAGGGGGCGCGTGCTAACCGAGGGTTGGGGGATTCATGGGGAAGACCGAACCTTCAGATTCTGTAACGGCTTTCCCGACTTGTCCGTGAGGCGCATGGCGCCCTGCCACGCGTTCTGCTCGTTGATGATCTTGAACACGATGACGTTGACGCCCGGCTTTAGAGTGACCTTGCCCTTGTCCGCGTCGAGCATGAGCGGGCGGGCTTCGGTAAACGCATATATATCCACACCGTTGAAATAGATTCGCCCTTGATCGTTGCTACCGACCACCATGATCACGTCGGGGATCTCCCGATCTCACTCCATGTAGGTCACCGCATAGCCGACGGCGCGGTCGTTCTGGGTCTTTAGAACGGCGTTGAAGTCGAAGAAGTTTGTCGTGGCGTTTAAATTGCGCCAAGTCAGCGGCCGGCCGTTGGCGGTCACCGTGTCTCCGGCCTTTGGTTTCAGGTTGAATTCTTCCGGAATCTGCGGACGGAGCAGCAAATCACCGGCGCTGGCACCCTCGGGGAGTGCAATCGGGGCGAGCATCAGCCAGTCGCGAATGTATCCGTCCGGGTCGAGACCCGAGACGTCGGCCGCGTCGGCCCTCGACATAAACAACCCCATCCAAGCGACCGCCCCAAAAGCGGCAATGAGTCTTTTCATAAGTGGTTTCTGTTAATCATGGTCGGACCGCTCTGACGACCGTCCGGCTGCGGTCGACGTTCAGTGCTTCACCAGTTCTGATCGTTCGTTGGAATACTTGAGCCATAACTCGTCGAGTCGATGGGCAAGCTGGACTTCCGTGCCCACGGCCAGCCAGTAGCGATAGCGGTAAGTGGAGCGCGGGGCCAAGGCGACGGTTTCCAGCGGCGCCACGTGCATGCACGGGCCGGCTCCCGGATCAGTACTGCCTTCCTTCCCATGGGGACCGAAATTCCAAGGCCCTTGCGCGGATGGACTGAAGACGGCGACGCCCTGGCCTTCCGGATTGAACAGGGCGATCGCCCGACGCGGTGGCTCGGTGCGACCCCACGGAGGCCCTGGTGGCTGCGTTTCCTCGCGCCAGCGGCCGTCACCCAGATAGGACCTCACCCGGCTAAAACTGCGCACGAAATAGCACGCGGGAATCTCCTGAGACCTTGCACGTGTCTCACCCCAGCGGTCAGGCGGTTCGCGCTGCGAATCGAATTCACACCGGATCACGACCACATCCGGCAGGCCCGGCTCGAACCCGATCCATTGGCGCATCCGTGCCGCGGCCTCCTCGTTCGGCATGTCCCAAAGCTTGGGAACCGTCTCGACGAACAGCACCGGTCCAGCTAGCCGCCGAAGTTCGGTGAGCCGCGCCCACGAACCAACGCCTCCACCTTGAATCGGATTCCACGGCCAAGGGCTCCACGCCTTGCTTTGCCCTTCGGCTGTGCGGTCCAGGCTCGTTCCAGCGTAGTAGGATTGCTGAATCAAGCGACCCGGGTCGTGATGGTTCACCACGTTCTTCGGATAGGCCTCCCACGAAAGGTGTGTGATCGCGCCCCCCTTGGTCCGGTCAACGCCCACCTGTACCGCGCCGTTGTCGAGTAACTCCAGATCGACCTTCGCGTGACCTTCCTTGGTGGACTGGCCGGCGAGGATGAAGACCTTGAGCGGCTTCGGGTAGAGCTGAAAGGCGGCGACGAGTGAGAGGATGGAGGCGATGACGGTGATCACGGGTTTGTTGCTTGAAAGGGGTGGCGATACACCGGGCACGTCGGGGGGAGTACGCGGGACAAAAACGCGCGTCCGCTCGTGTGCCAATCGCGAGCCCGAAATCACCCGGCGCTTCGGCGACCGTTCCGGCCGGCGGGCGCCCGGCGGCGGCGCAGCGTCGCCACGAAACTCCGATGCCCGGCGCTTCGCAGGCCCAGTTCGAGCGTCCGAAATACGCCCGGCCAGTCCCCGGCGAACGACGCCTTGCGGTTAAGCCAAAGTCCCGGAAACGTCGGGCTGCGATAGACCCCGCGCCGATCGGCGGTGAGCGGCCGATATTCATCCCCTTCCAAAACCAGCCAGTCGAGCCGGGCATTGGCGGTCAGCCACGTAATGAATTCCTTCGCCCGATGCCGTCGATACGTGCGAAACTTATCGCGCAATCGGACGGTGTTGGCCCGCGCGGAAACCTCGACGAGCAACTCCGGAGCCCCAGTCAGATAGCCGCCTTCTTCAACCGTGGCTTGGCCTCCTTGGTCGGGCACAATTCGCAAATAGGCGTCGGGCTGAACCACATTGTCGGCGTCGAATTGGAACGTGCCATTGGTTCCCGCTCTGGTTCCGGGCGTGAAGCCCGCGTAATGGCAGAGCCAACCTTGCAACAAGTTGTCGGGTTCCGAATGCCGATCGGCGCTGACGGGTGAAGCCATGTGAACGATTCCTTCAATAAGTTCGGCCTGGCGAATCTCCGGCATGCGTTCGTACCGCCGGAGGAATTCGGTCGCCGACAACAGATCTCCGGAGGCCAAAATTGCCGGGCGGCTTTTGGCATCTACGGATCGCCGGCCGATTGACGTGACCAGGACCGAGGCATAGCGGTGATCGTCGCGATTGTCGAAACGATTCACGCTGGGCGTCTGGGCGATTTGCCAAACGTGAGCGTAAGACACGGACGCCGCGACTTCAGTGATGTGATTGTTTGGACTTCCGGATCCATCCTGTTCATCCCGTCGAGTTCTCTGCCGTCGCCGCTCGGTCGTTGAAACCGCTAATCTACGCTGATCATCGCTAATATCGCCACGCGCCCTTTCTTGATCGGGTGTCCTCAGACAGACAATTCCCGGAATTGCGAAGATGTCAGCGGAAATGCCCGCGCGCTCAACGCGGCCGGCATCGTCATCACGAACAGCTCGAACAACGAGATCGGCACGATCAAGCCCGGGGAGGGAAACATCATTAGCCATTCGGTGCTCATTTCCGGCGATGCGTCCGCCGGCAACACCGTCGCTGCGAATCGGATTGGGATTGGCGCGGATGGCTCCTCTGTCATCGCAGCCAACATTGGAATCGTCATTTTCGGCGGAAGCGGGACGAGAATCGGAGGCGCCTCCGGAGCCGGGAACTACTGGCCAGTTCAGCGCCTCTCCCATCGCCGCGAACGGTTTCATCTATCTCGTGAACACCTCAGGAACTTTCGCCGTGCTCCGGGCCGGCGACACTCTCGATGTGGCGGCGGTAAACAAGCTGGATGAGAGCGTCCGTTGCACTCCGGCCATTGCGGGCAACCGGATCTACGTGCGCAGCGGCGAACATCTGGGGGCGTTTGGACAGTGAACAGGAGACACGAAACACCGATAATTCCAGCCCGCAAACCTGCCCGGAAGAACCTAACGTTGAATTGGCTTACGAACACACTTGCGACTGAGAACAACACTGGTCTACCGCCTGACCTCGCGCTCTCAATTCATTAATTCAATGAGTCTTATTAGGTTGTGTCCGTGAAAATCCTGTATACTCCGCCGAAATGTCACGACAAGGTGCTTTTCGTGGAGAGAACCGGACTCCAACAGCGCGTTAGTAATCTGCTGCGAACCTTCAGAGTCGTGGCCTTGCTCGGCCCGCGTCAGTCGGGCAAGACAACTCTCTGGCGCGGCAGATTGCCTCGACCACGAAGGATTTTCCGGCGGAGCGAAACTACTTCGACCTCGAAGACCCGGTGCATCTGGACCGGTTGGAGAATCCCAAGCTTGCGCTGGAAGGTTTGCGCGGCCTGGTGGTGATCGACGAAATCCAGCGGCGCCCCGATTTGTTCCCCATGTTGCGCGCGCTGGCCGACCGGCCGAAGGCGCCCGCGCGCTTTCTGATTCTCGGCAGCGCGTCGCGGGACTGGATCCGGCAGGGATCGGAAACGCTGGCCGGGCGCATCGCCTTCGCGGAGGTCACGCCGTTCACATTGAGCGAGGTCGGCGTGGCGGAGGTGGAGAAGCTTTGGTTGCGTGGCGGATTTCCGTTGTCGTTTCTCGCCAATAGCGAAGCGGACAGCTCGCAGTGGCGGGAGTTCTACATCCGCACTTTTCTGGAACGCGACATCCCGACGCTGGGCATACAGATCGCGCCGACGGCGTTGCGGCGATTCTGGATGATGCTGGCGCATTATCACGGGCAGGTCTTCAACGCGTCCGACCTGGGCCGCTCGCTGGCGGTGGCGGACACGACTGTGAGACGCTACCTCGACGCACTGGTCGGCACGCTGATGGTGCGGCGGTTGTCGCCGTGGTTCGAAAACATCGGCAAGCGACAGGTCAAGACGCCGAAGATCTACTTCCGCGACAGCGGGCTGCTGCACCGGCTTGCGGGCGTGAATGATGGCGGCCAGTTGCACACCTGGCCCCGGCGCGGCGCGTCGTGGGAGGG
Organism: Verrucomicrobiales bacterium; assembly: GCA_003445095.1. Lineage (GTDB taxonomy): Bacteria > Verrucomicrobiota > Verrucomicrobiia > Limisphaerales > UBA9464 > UBA9464. The sequence continues at coordinate 1,628 of DLVS01000856.1, read as the reverse complement.
CTTCGCGCTGGAGGAAATCGTCCGCCTGGCGGATGCTTCGGAAGAGGAAGCCTATTTCTGGTCGGTGCATAGCCAGGGCGAATTGGATTTGATGATTGTGAAGGATGGAAAACGGCTCGGCTTTGAACTCAAGTTCGCCGATGCCCCCCACATCACCCCGGCCTGCCGCATGGCGATGGAACATTTGCGATTGGATCAGCTCACGCTCGTATGTCCGGGCGATTCGTCGCACGAACTGGACGGCGGTGTACGCGTCCGTGGCCTGAACCGACTGGTCCGGGAAGGAATACTCTGAACGAACGTCAGCGAACCACGCCCGAATCCGCCGCCGAACACCGCAAGCTCGCCGCCGAAACGAACAAGTCCATCGCCGTACTGCCATTCGGAAACCTTCGCCGTGCTCCGGGCCGGCGATGCCACTAGACGTGGTGGCGGTGAACAAGCTGGGCGAGAGCGTCCGCCGTACCACGGCGATCGCGGGTAACCGGATCTACGTGCGCAGCGCCGACCATCTGGGGCGTTCGGCGAGTGAGCGGGACACGTGAAACTCTGATCCTGAAAACGGGATTTCGGATTGCCGCAAAGAACGCAGCGCGGCAGAGCCGCAACCAAATGATCTTGGACTGCGGCGAGAAGCCGAGCGCCACGCCGCTTTGGAACTGCGCGCGGGACTTTTGGCAAAGCGGTGTCGCCGCTGCGCTCCCGTCTTCGCGATGCTTCGACGTGGCAAGCTGCCACCGCAGTCCAAAATCTTCGCGGCATACGAAGACTCAGCCGGATAGCACTACAAAGAACTCAGAGAGAGAAAGAATGCTGGATAAACCGGTTTGCATTCACCTCACAAATCGGGTGAGGAGAACGGAACCTGCTTCATCGACCCATTGACTTTTCTTTGAGTTCTTTGCGTTCTTTGCGGTTAACTCTACCCCCTTTCTAGGCCGATGATTCCGCAGACCTTTCTTGGTAGAATTTTGAAATAGCCTATGAGCACACGCACGACCGAAAGGGATACAAGTCCAACGCCGAACATCATCTTGCCGGAAATGGCCGGCGCCATCTACTTGGGCACGTTCAAGCCTGCCGCCGGCGGGAAGGCGCCGGTCCTCGACAAAGCGTCGCGGGAAGTTTTGCTCGAAGGCGCCTCCAGCAATGCGGCTGATGTGGCGGAGGCGGCCAGGACCGCGAAGGCCGCCCAGGGCGCCTGGGCCGCGCTGCCGCCGACGGCGCGGGGCGATGTCCTGCGGAAGTTTGCGGGCCTCTGCGAGCAATACGTCGAGGAGATCAGTCGCTGGATCGTGCGCGAGACCGGTTCGATTCAACCCAAGGGACCGTTCGAAGTCATGACCGCCGCGCGCGAGGCCATCGAGATTGCGGCGCTCACGGGCCAGCCGGTCGGCCATATCCTGTCGAGTTCGTTAACCCGCGCCAGTTATGCGCGACGCGTCCCGCTCGGTGTCGTGGGAGTCATCACCCCGTGGAACGCTCCCTTCGTCCTGGCCGCGCGAGCCGTCCTCCCGGCGCTGGCGATGAGCAATGCCGTCGTGTTGAAGCCCGACCTCCAGACCCCGGTCTGTGGCGGCTATGCCATTGCCAGACTGTTCGAGTTGGCAGGATTACCAAAAGGCGTG
>DLVS01000174.1 GCA_003445095.1 Verrucomicrobiales bacterium | reverse complement strand
CTCGCCCTCCTAGACTACGGTTCTGGAAATATCCGCAGTGTCGAAAAGGCCCTGGTGGCCAGTGGAGGCGAAGTTCGGCGAGTGGCTTCACCCGACGAACTCGGTTCCGCCCGCGGCATTGTCCTCCCGGGCGTTGGTGCGTTTGACGATTGCCTCAACGCCATCCGGCGCCAGCGCTTGGACGGCGCAGTCCAGGATTGGATTCGCGCCGGGAAACCGTTCCTGGGAATTTGCGTGGGATATCAGGCTCTATTTGAGGGTAGCACAGAATTCAACTCTTGCGCGCGCGGCCTAGGGATCTTCGCCGGGCCGGTGGTTCGATTTCGGCCGACTCCGCAGGAACCCCATCTCAAGATTCCCCAGATTGGCTGGAACGAAGTCCAGGTCTCGCAGCCCAATTGCCCGCTATTCTCAGATATTCCCGACCAGAGTTACTTTTACTTCGTGCATAGCTTCTTCCCGCAACCGGTGGACGAATCGATTGTTGCTGGCCGCACCGATTACGGAGGGTCATTCGCCGCGGCCATTTGTCGGGACAACGTGTGGGCGACCCAATTCCATCCCGAAAAAAGTCAGACGGTGGGTTTGCAGTTGCTGCGAAATTTCGTCGCCTTTACTCAGGCGTGAACGGGCACCGAGGCCGCTCGCAATCGGCTCGGCTCCTGCTAAGTTTTCGAAGACAAACTTCGCAAACTTTCTGCACATGACTCGCCCTCTTCTGCTGCTTCTGAGTTTGGTGTTGACCTCCTCAATGTGGGCCGCTTCCCCATTCAAGCCCACCGAAGTCAGTGTTTTTGTCGTCCTGGAAGGCGAACCGTTGGCGGCTCAATTGGCTGAGGGAGGAGTCCGGCCCGCCGTGGTCATCATCGCTCCACCCGATCGCAAACAAGAGATCGCCCAACAGCAAGCGGCAGTGGAGCGCGAACTGGTAGCCTTAGGCGGCCAAGTCACAGATCGCTTCGACACACTGCTCAATGCGCTGGTCGTTAAGATTGCTACCGCTCAATTACCCGCCGTCCGCAAACTGGCGGGCGTCAAGTCAGTTCGCCTCGAGCGCCACTTCGAACGGAACTTGGAAACGAGTGTGCCCTGGATTGGCGCCCCGGCCGGATGGTCCCTTTCGACCGGACCGTGGACCGGGGAAAACATCCGCCTCGCGATCGTTGATTCAGGGATCGATTACCTGCATGCGGATTTTGGCGGCGGCGGGAATCCCGATGACTACGCCAACAATGATCCGACACGGATCGAAACCGGAACGTTCCCCACCGCCCGCGTGGTGGGAGGCACTGATTTCGTAGGCGACGATTACGATAGCCGCGGTGAAGATGGGTCACCAACGCCACGCCCCGATCCGGATCCTCTGGATACCGTGGCTAACGGACACGGCACCCACGTGGCGGGAATCGCCGCCGGCGGCGGTGTTTTGACGAATGGCGTAGCGTACACCGGTCCGTACAATTCGTCCCTCGATTTCACCCAATTCACCGTCGCCCCGGGAGTGGCTCCGCGCGCAAAATTACTTTCCTTCAAAGTATTCGGCAGCGCCGGAAGCACGTCGTCTACGATTATCGTCAACGCCTTGGAACGCTGCCTCGATCCGAATCGTGACGGCAATTTCTCAGACCACGTGGATGTGGTGAACCTTTCTCTGGGCAGCCCCTTTGGAATTATGGATGGCTCGGACCCCGAAGCGGAAGCGATCGATCGACTGGTCAATCAAGGGATCATCGTCGCCGTTTCCGCGGGCAACAGTGGGAACACTTTCTATGTCCTCGGATCGCCCGGCATCGCGAATCGAGCGATCACTGTGGCCAACTCACTCGACGACGGCGCGAGCTTCTCAACGATCAAAGTGGTCGCGCCGGCTGCCGTCGCGGGCGACTACACTGCCGTCGAGGGGGTCTTCACCGCCAAGCTCGACACTCACGGACCAGTCACGGCTCAGGTCGTCCAGACGGAACCGGCGTTGGCTTGCGATCCGCTGCGGAACACCGCCGCCCTGCAGGGCAAGATTGCGCTTGTCGATCGGGGTACTTGTTTCTTTGTCGATAAGGTGCGCGCCGTCCAAACGGCCGGCGCCGTCGGCGTCATCGTCGTCAATAACGTCGATGGCCCGCCGTTCGAGATGGGGGGACGCGGTGACACCAGCGACATCATCATTCCTGGCGTTATGATTTCACAACGGGATGGCGGCGTGCTGAAAGGGCAACTCAACAACGGACTGACCGTAACCCTCGACGCGTTCGCGGCCGTGGCGCGGCCAGAGTTGGCGGACCAACTTAGCGATTCCTCGTCCCGCGGACCCGGCGCGGGTCAAAACCGATTGAAGCCGGACATCTCTGCGCCGGGCACCAGTATCTTTTCCGCCAAGGCAGGAACCGGAACTGACGGCACCCTCCAAACCGGCACTTCAATGTCCGCGCCGCATGTGGCAGGCGCGGCCGCTCTCATGCGGCAAGCGCACCCGACTTGGACAGTGGAGGACATCAAGGCAGCGATGATGAACACGTCCACTTCGATGCAGTCCGGCTCGGGTGTTCCTTATCCCGAGACCCGCAAAGGGGCAGGACGACTCCAGGTGGACGCCGCACTCCGAACTTCAGTAGTGGCGCGGGCCGATACGGGTAATGGGGACGTTTCCGTTTCCTTCGGGGCTTTCGAGCTCGCAGAACCATTCAGCGTCAGCCGCAACATTCGCGTCGTAAATCAAGGGGCGATTCCGACGACGCTGCGTCTCTCCTCGATCAATACCGGCGTTAAAGCCGGCGTGACAGTGACCCCGTCGGTAACCTCGGTCACGGTGCCGGGGAGATCGTCGGCGGTGGTCGGAATTCGACTCGATATTGATCCAGCCCAACTGCCCATCCAACTCGACGGCACGTCCTCCGCGATGATCGGAGACAAGGCCCGTTATTTTATGAGCGAGGCGAGCGGCCAGGTGTGGATTACCAATGCGACGCAGCGGCTGCACGTCCCTTGGCATGTGGCGGCGAGGCCCACCACATCATTTCGAGCGACGGCGAATCGAGTCGGCGTCGCGGCGGGACTGGTCTCGACCGTGTCGCTGCCGACCCGCGGGACGACTGCCCATCCGCAGCCCGTGGCCTCGGTCTTCCAGCTCGGGTTCTCCGCCACGAATCCAGGCGCCACCGCGAGCGATTTGGTTGCGGTCGGGGCGACGAGTGATTACGCGCTCACCCATGATCTCAGTCGGACTCAGTTGTATTTTGGTTTAGCGACCGGAGGAAAGTGGGCGACCCCTCAATACGAGTTGATTGGCCTCGAGGTGGAAATCGACACGAACAGCGACGGGGAAGCGGACCTGCTGATTCTCAATGCGAGCGGCGGTAACCTCAACGGCCAGGGGGTCGATCCCGATCTCGCCAACGATGCCTTGCTTTCGCTAGTGGCGGATTTTTCGCTCGTCCCCGGAGACTTCTTTGTTTCGAGCGCTCCATTGAACGTGCTCACTCCTGAATTTCGCGACACGGCGGCGTTTCAAAATCGTGTTCTGGTTCATTCGGCGGCCGCCAGTTCGCTGGGGCTCACCGCCGGGAGGTCCAAGTTCAAGTATCGGGTCACGGCGACGGATTCTATTGCCGGTGGTCAGACAGATTCGGGCTGGATTGATTTCGATGCGACGGCGCCGGTGATCGACCCCACTCCCTACGGATTGCTACATTCTCCGTTCTTCGACGAGGGCGGTTCCGTGCGAGTGGACGTTAGTCGAAGCGCGGCCACCGCCGGCGGCTTTACGACCGCCAATCCTCCCCGAGCCCTCATTCTGCATCAGCAAGGCGCGCCTGGGCGGACGGTGGACATTGTGACTCTCGACCTGGGTACCGCCGATACCGACGGCGATGGATTGCCGGATGCTTGGGAGATGGAACAAATTGGAGACCTCGCAAGCAATGGGAGTAGTGATCCGGATCACGACGGCCGCACCAACGCCGCCGAGTTCGCGGCAGGCACGAATCCCCTCGAAACCCGCATGCTGTTACCCTTGCCAGAATCCGGAACGCTTCGCTGGCTCGGAAGCGTGGGGCGCACGTACACCCTTGAACGTGCCTCCCATCTGACCGGGAATTTCGAAGCCGTCTTCCGGCGTGTGGTCGGAGTGGATGGAACGAATTCCATCGTGGACCCTGAGCTACTGACTGGTGATCAGGCGTGGTTCTATCGGGTCCGTCCGGAGTGAGTCATGCCTAACCAGCGGTGGCTTCCTTTCCGTGGGTCGATCGCCGGCTCAAATCCTGTTTCAATCCAATGGCTTTAGGTCCACCTGACGAAACTCTACGGGATCGTTGTGGCCGGCGAAGCCGAAGAACCCTTTCTTCCGGTCTTTGCCCGGGTGCGGGCTGTTGGCCATGAAATCGGTGATCGGCGCCAAGTCGGTATCCAGGATGAGCGTGCCGTTGAGTTCCACCTGGATCTTCGAGCCTTGGACGGTGACCCGTTGATAGTTCCATTCGCCGACGGGGCGTTGGTAACCGACATGCGAGGGAACCATTCCGTAGGCGGAGCCGTGAAATTGTCGCGGATCGAGTTTCCCATACTTCGTCGAGGTGTCGTCGAGAACCTGGAGCTCGCACATGCCGACATACGCCGTGTCACCGTCACCCGGGTATCGAATGGCGAGCCCGTTATTTCCGCCGGCCGGAAGTTTGAAGTCTAGCAACGCGGTGAAGTCGCCAAATTCTTGATCGAAATAAATAGTTCCGCCCTTACCCGGAAGGCAGCGCAACGCGCCGTCAACGATTTCATAATCAGCCACCGGCCCCTTCCAGCCCTTCAGATCGATTCCGCTAAAAATGGGGAAATAGCCGTCGCGTCGATCCATTGCCCGAAGAGTGGTATTGGCCTCGGCCACCGGGATTTCTCGGAGGAACACATTGCGCCACCGGATTTCGCCACCGTGGGTCTGAAGTTGAATGGGGCCCGCCTTGGGCACCGGCGCTTTGCGATTGAAGTAATTCTCGAGGCGCGCGTACTCGACCACGAGTTTGTCGTTCAGGAACACGGTCACTCGTTCGCCAATCATCAAAATCCGGAACTTGTTCCATTCGCCGAACGGTTTGTCGGCAAAAACCATGGGATCTTTGCCGGCCTTGCCTTTGCCATTGTTCCAGAGGCCGCCCGAACCAAGTTCGGCCCGCAAATCGCCTCCCCATTTGCCGCCCGCCTTGGTGGTATCCCAGATCTGCACCTGCGGAATGGCGCGGAGATAAATGCCTGAATCGGCCCCGGCGACCGTGCGATAATCGAGCGTCAGTTCGAAATCACCGTAGTCCTGATCGGTGGTTAGGTAGAGTCCTTCGCCGTCATTCACGAGCTCGCCATTCTCGACGCGCCAATGTTTA
>DLVS01000068.1 GCA_003445095.1 Verrucomicrobiales bacterium | reverse complement strand
GACTTCTTGCCGAAGTTGCGATACTTCAACATCTCTTGCTCCGTCTTGAGCGCCAACTGACCGACGGAGGTAATATTGGCGTTATTAAGGCAATTGGCCGCGCGCACACTCAGTTCGATCTCATTGACCGACATATTGAGCAGCTTCTTGAGCTTCGCCTTCTCGTCATCCACCGGCTTCTGCTCTTCTTCGAACTCAATGGCGTTCTTGTCATAGCCGACAAAGACGTCCAAGTGATGCTGAAGAATTGCCGAAGCCTGGGTCAGCGCGTCGTCGGGCGACAGCCGTCCGTCGGTCCAAAGTTCCAGGACCAACTTATCGTAGTCCGTCTTCTGGCCAACGCGTGCTTGTTCCACATTGTACCGCACCCGCGACACCGGGGAGAATAGTGAGTCAATCGCGATAACTCCGATAGCCTGATCGACCTTTTTGTTTTCGTCGCCCGGACAGAATCCGCGGCCAACTTTGACCTCGAGTTCCATCTCAAACTTCTTCTTCCGGTCTAGCGTGCAAATATGCTGAGTTGGGTTAACCACCTCGATGCCCTGGTTGAGCTGGATATCAGCGGCCGTGACAGGACCGTCCTTGTTGACCGACAGCAGCAACGTCTGCGGCTCGCGGTTATGGCTCTTGAACTTCACCTTCTTTAGGTTGAGCACGATATCGGTCACATCTTCGACCACACCATCCACCGTGGTGAACTCGTGCATCGCCCCATCGATTTTGAGGGAAGTAATGGCCGCCCCTTCCAGCGAACTGAGCAGCACACGGCGGAGTGAGTTGCCAATGGTGTGGCCGTAGCCGGTTTCGAAGGGCTCGGCAATAAAGCGCGCGAAGGTGTCGGTCGCACCCGCTTCATCCTTCACCAAACGTTTAGGTAATTCAAATCTTCCGAGACGGACTGGCATAATGGTATAATAGCAATTTTAATCTGGGCGATGCCGGCGTTTATTACTCCCCGGCCGGCCTGCCCCGTGTAATTGCGCGTCCCGCCGAACAGCGGCGGAACAGTTAGTCTAGCGGGAGTAAAATTCGACAATCGCCTGCTCGTTAGCGATTGGGTTGATCTCTTCACGCGTCGGCACGCGGAGCAGTTTGAGCTTGAGGTGTTCCTTATCGAGAGCGACCCAATCGGGAACTACCCGCGACGTGGAACCTTCGAGACTCTTATTAGCGAGCTGTTTGCTGACGTTGTGGTCTTTGACTTCGATCACGTCGTTCACCTTCGCCACGAAACTCGGGACACTAACTTTGCGACCGTTGACCTTGACGTGGCCATGGCTAATCAACTGACGCGCTTGAGGCCGAGTGATTCCGAAGCCCGCATGGTAGACCAAACTGTCGAGTCGCGTTTCCAAGAGCTGGAGCATCTTCTCACCGGTGACACCGCGCATCCGCAGGGCCTTTTCATAAACATTGCGGAACTGCCGTTCCTGCAGGCCGTAGAAATAGCGCAGCTTCTGCTTTTCCATCAACCCGATTGCATAGTCGCTGAACTTGCGGCGGGATTTTGGGCCGTGCACCCCCGGGGGATAATTACGACGCTCAAGATATTTTGAAGCCCCGAAAATCGGCACGCCGAAGCGCCGACTGACACGGGTACGAGGACCGGTATAACGAGCCATAGTAAGATCAGAATTCGGGTTTAGACGCGCCGCTTTTTGCGGGGGCGGCAGCCGTTGTGCGGAATGGGTGTAATATCTTTAATAGCGGTGATATCGAGGCCGACCGCTTGGAGAGCGCGAATCGCCGACTCACGGCCCGACCCGGGACCGTTGACCCGAACCTCAACTTCACGCAGCCCGTGAGCCATCGCTTGGCGCGCGGCGTCTTGGGCAGCCTGTTGCGCGGCAAAGGCGGTGCTCTTTCGAGATCCTTTGAAACCCACCCGACCGGCGGTACTCCACCCAATCGAATTGCCTTGGGCGTCCGTAATGGTCACGACCGTGTTGTTGAAGGTCGCGACGATGTTGGCGATCCCGGAGGGAATGTTTTTGGCACCCTTAGCCCGAATGATCTTCGCCGGCTTCAGTTCCTCGCCCAAAAGTTCGGCCGCGGTCGGAGCGGCCGCGGCCGCGGTCGGCACCGCCGCGGTATCTGGCGCCGCCGCCTTCTTCGGAGCGGGGGCCTCAGTGGGCGCGTCCGTCTTGGGTGCGCTCGTCTTCGTCTTGGTTTCGTCAGCCATAAATATCTTTCAGGGCAATTAGTGGATGCCGGTCTTCGCGTTCGGATTGCGCTGCACACCGACCGTTTTACGTGGGCCCTTACGGGTGCGCGCGTTGGTTTGAGTGCGTTGGCCGCGAACTGGCAAACTTCGCAGGTGCCGTTGGCCCCGATAAGACTTAATCGCCTGCAGCCGCTTCAAGTTGATGCCCAACTCCCGTCTCAAATCACCTTCGATGACATATTTGCCTTCTTGGATTGCGTTGACGATCTGAGACAACTGTTGCTCCGAGAGCTCCTTGGCGCGGATTGACCGATCTACACTGGCGCGCTCCAAAATGGCGACCGAGTTGACCGGGCCCAGCCCATAGATGTAGCGCAGCGCAATATCTATGCGCTTTTCGCCTGGAATATCGACTCCTAAAATACGTGGCATAGAGTGCTTGGTTATCAGCCTTGACGCTGCTTGTGGCGAGGATTGGAGCAAATCACGCGAATAACGCCTTTGCGCCGCACGACTTTGCAATTCTCGCAAAGCTTCTTCACTGATGCTCTAACTTTCATGATCGAAAAATGGTCGGAGAGAGTACCCAATCGAGCCGCTCAGTAAAGCGGCGTCTGGTCGTCTCGCGTCAAAATCTCTGGGTCACCGTCGGTCACCAGCACCGTGTGCTCGAAGTGCGCCGAAAGTTGCCGGTCTTTGGTGACCACTGTCCACTGGTCGGCTAGCACTTCGACGGCCGGGCCGCCGACGTTCACCATGGGCTCGATGGCAATGGTCAAACCTGGCTTAAGCCGGGCCGAGTGCCGGTCGTCCACGTAATTGGGGACTTGCGGTTCTTCGTGAACCGTTCGGCCGACGCCGTGTCCGACAAACTCGCGGACCACACTGAATCCATTCGCCTCGACATGCTGTTGAACGGCTCGAGAAATGTCGGTCACTCGATTGCCGGAGCGAGCTTGAGCCACTCCTCGATACAATGCCTCAATGGTGACATCGATGAGCTTTTGCCCCAGCGGAGCACATCCACCCACTGGAACCGTCATCGCAACATCGCCGACAAAGCCCTTGTGGCGCACTCCCACGTCGAGCTTTACCAAATCGCCAAACTGTAGCCGTCGATCATTGCCGATTCCGTGAACGACGCCTTCATTGACCGAGATGCAACAGTTTGCCGGAAAATTGCGGTAACCCAGGAATGCGCTGGTCGCTCCCCGGGACCTGATCAACTCACCGACCAACCGATCGAGCTCCCGCGTCGTCAGTCCCGGAGTGATCCGAGCTGACGCGTCACGCAGAACTTGAGTAGCAATTTCGCCGGCCTTCCGGATCATCGCCACTTCCGAGTTTGACTTGGGTTTAGGACCACCCACGTTGGCGCCCGGCTATACCGGCGTTGGACATCCATCGAGATTCATCGGGACCGTCCCGGAACCCTGCGGAGATTTGACAAAGAACAACCACTAAATTCTGCCGGTTAAGTCCGGCCTCGGACGCGCCCCTTTTTGAGGAAGCCATCATAATTGCGCATGAGAAGGAACGACTCCATCTGACGCATCGTATCTAGGACCACGCCTACCGTGATCAACATCGAAGTTCCTCCAAAGAACTGCGTTATCGAGTAATCCAACTGCAGCAGCCGGGTCATCAAAGTTGGAATGAGCGCAATCACAACTAAGAAGATACCGCCGGCAAAGGTAATCCGGTTCATCGTCCGGTGAAGCGTATCGGCCGTCGCCTGACCCGGCCGAACGCCGGGGATATAGCCACCGTGTTTTTTAAGGTCATCCGCGATTTGCAATTCGTTAAACTGGGTAGCGACCCAAAAATACGCGAAGAATAGAATCAACGCGCCCTCAATGAAGAAATAGATCCAACTCGAATACGAAAAGTACGTACTAAGAGTCAAAAAGAATGGCACATTCCAAAGCTGCCCCGCCTTTTGCAAAAGCATTCCCGGTAACATCAGAATCGCCTGGGCAAAGATCACCGGCATCACGCCCGTATAATTGACTTTGAGAGGAATGTAGGATGTCCCGCCCGAATACACTTTGCGTCCGATCGCCCGTTGCGCGTACTGAACCGGAATCTTTCGTTGGCCCTGAGTAATCATCACCACTGCTCCCACCACTGCGACCAGCAGAAGCAGCAAGAAAATGACGTACATCCAATTACCGGTTCGCGGCATGTCGGCCGACGGCCAGAAGGTTTTCCATAAGGCCTGCACCGCATTGGGAAGCCGGGCAAGAATGCCGATCATGATGATCAGCGACACTCCATTCCCCACCCCCCGCTCGGTAATCTGCTCGCCCAGCCACATCAATAGCAAGGTAGCCGTTGTCAAAATGATCGTGGTCTGAATGCGGTAAACCCACACGTTTTCAATCATTACTAACTTGCCCGGGAACCCATTGAACGTGGCTTGTGGATTCTCCCAGCCGAGCGACATAAAGAAACCCTGGCCCAAACAGAGGAGGACGGTCAGGTAACGTCCGTAGGCAATGATCTTGGCCCGGCCGCCTTCTTCACGGAGGAGTTTGTTTAAGGCCGGAACGACGGCCGAAAGCAACTGAATGATGATTGTGGCGCTGATATAAGGCATAATGCCCAGCGCTCCCACGGCGCATCGTTCAATCGCTCCCCCGGTGAACAAGCTGTACAACGCCAGAACCGAGTTTCCCCCACTGGTGTTTTTCGCTTGTTCCGCCAGGAAGGCAGAGAGAGCTCCACCATCTAACCCAGGAACTGGCGTCATGGATACCAACCGGGCCACTACCAGCACGAGGCCTGTGAAAAGAATCCGCGAGCGGAGCTCGGGAATCTTCAAGCAATTCGCGAAGGTCTTGAATAGTTGGCTCAACATGAGACGAAATCTTGGAGCGAGATCAGGCCACTACTTCCACTGAACCACCCAATTTTTCAATGGCTGCACGGGCGGAGGCGCTGAACGCCGACGCTTTGACCGACAGTCGCTTCTTCAATTCGCCAGTGCCGAGCACCTTGATGCCATCGCACTTGCCGTTGGCGAGACCCGCCTGGCGCAGCGCGGCCTCGTCCACCATCGCCCCGTCGTCGAAACGGTTCAGTTCGGAAAGGTTAACGGGAAGATGCCGGGTCTTAAACCGATTATTATTGAACCCGCGTTTGGGTAACCGCCGGATCAACGGCATCTGACCACCCTCAAATCCGATCACGGAGGTCGCTGTATCATTAAAAAA
>DLVS01000296.1 GCA_003445095.1 Verrucomicrobiales bacterium | reverse complement strand
GGTCAAAGCTAATGACCCGAATCCGCCGCGGAAGGTCTCGCAGGGCACGGAGCACGGTGAGCACGTTGGCCGCAGCGCCCAAGCCCACGTCCCAAATCACCCATTCGTCCGACGGATTTTCCGCCGCACGTTCGCGCTGGCGTAATTGTCGGACATAGAGCGCCTCCGCCTCCGCCACGGGGCCGACCACCGGATGAAAGGTTTCCCCTTCGGCCAGCGCGCGGACGCTCCAAGCGCCGTTCTTGAGTTGGACCAGTTGATAACCTTCTGCCATCCGACGGCGAGTTTCGGGAGCCGAGCGAGACACGGCAAGTGAGTAAGGCCAGGTGAGGCAGCACGGCGCCGGCTTGCCGCACCGAGGTCGGGCTGCTGCTTTGGTATCGCTCTTCGCCGCGTGGCCGACTTCTGGTGTAATTCAACCAGCATCCGCCAAGTTTAAGCGGTAGCTCCGCTTCGCCACCGCACTCCACATCTGCCCGTTGACGAGACTCGCCGCTCGCGCACGTTGCTGCGCGTGTCCGAACTCATCCTGATCGCCCGGGGCTTAACCAAGACCTATGGTCCAGCGGGTTCGGCTCTGACCGTGCTACGGGATGTGAGTTTTGAGCTGGCGGCTGGTGATTCATTGGCCGTCGTTGGCCCCAGCGGCAGTGGCAAAACCACGGTGCTGGGTCTGTGCGCTGGTTTGGATGCGCCGTCGGCTGGAGAAGTGATCCTCGCGGGACAAAACTTAGGGACCCTCGGCGAGGATGCCCGAGCCCGAGTCCGCAACGAGCAAATCGGGTTCATCTTTCAGAATTTTCAGTTGCTGCCGACGCTGACGGCACTTGAGAACGTGATGGTTCCTCTCGAATTGAGAGGCAACGGAGCGCCTCGCGAACGAGGGATCGAACTCTTGCGACAAGTCGGGCTGGGGGAACGGCTCCACCATTATCCAGCACAATTGAGCGGCGGTGAACAACAACGGGTGGCCTTGGCGCGGGCATTCATCAATCGACCGAAGCTGTTGTTCGCCGATGAGCCCACCGGCAATCTTGACGGCGACACCGCCCATCGAGTGACGGATATGATTTTCGAGCTCAATGCCGCGGCGCGGACGGCCCTAGTGCTGGTCACCCATGATCTCGAACTCGCACAACGCTGTCGCCAGCGAATTCGGCTCAAGAGTGGCATCGTCCAGGCCCGTGAAGGTAGCACCTGAACTCCTCCTGCTCTCCCAACAAAAAGGCGGCCGACCAAATTGGACGGCCGCCGTGGAACGGATCCCGCTAAGCATCGATGATTTCTAGGAGCCGGCTTCTTCTTTGGCCGCTTGGGCGGACGTCTTCGCTTCTTTGGTGGCCTTATCGGGCTTCGGGCCAAAGCTGGCCTTGACGACCACCAGCTTCCCCCCGTCTTCGTTTTGGTAGAGCCCACGCGCTTCGTCACCGAGCGCGATGTCCGCGAACACCGCCGGTTTGCCGTCCTTCTCGACTTTGGAATCCGTCGTCAGGACAAACACTCGCTGCTTCGGGCCCGAGAGCGTGATGGTCATCTGTTGGCTATCAACCGCGGCAACCTTGCCACGAAACGGCACGGGCCGATTCGACTTTTTGGCGATCGTATCCGATTTCGCGCTATCCGACCGAGCTTCCGCGGGTGCCGTTGAGCTGGCCGACGTCGATTCGGCGCGGCCAGTGGGGATGAGGAGGGCTGCCGATAAGAGGGCAGCTCCGAGGAACAATGTTGTTTTCATAATACGTGCGGGCCGATCTGATTCGCGGCTGCACAATTCCAGCATTGCCGCACGGCACGGGACTTCGCTATCGCCACATTTCACGAGTGGTCGTTGGAGCGGAGCAGTAAAGCGTGAAGCGGCGGGACCACCGCACGAAATTACTGCACGCCGCCGGCAGCTTGCGGCGTAAAGTTGGCCGCTCCTCGTGCTCGCCCCGCCTCAATCTCCAACCGGTACGCCGTTCCCGGAATAAGTTTAACCGCGGCGGTGCCACCCACGGGCTTCATTCCGGGCACGTCGTCTCCGTAGGCAAAACCCCGGGTAGGGGTTGAACCATTCTTCGACTCCAGGTTCCACGCGCACTTGGGGTGTGCGTTCGTGACCTCGGCAAGCGGGGTCACGCGTAAGCCCGTGAGCTGCCATTCACGATCCAAACCGAAGATGACCGGCAACGGATCATCGGCCGCCGCGAGCGGAGCAAACGGACGTGATGAAACATTGATTTGAATTTGTCGGGCTCGACCCAAGTCGGTGAAGCGGAACAAATATAGTGCTCCCAGAAGCACCGCCAACGCGACCAGGGTCCACGATTGTTTCGTCATATGGCTGACCGGCGAGAGTGACGCCGAATCTAGTCGGACGATTCGAGGGAAGTCAGGTCGATGTTTGAGCGATTCAAACTGGGCGCCCATTTGAAGCATTATGCGAGCAGACTCTCACGTTACGACAGTCAATCGGCGAGCGTTTACCCTAATCGAATTGCTGGTCGTGATCGCGATCATTGCGATCCTGGCTGGCATGTTGTTGCCATCGCTGGGGCGCGCGAAAGCCGCCGCGACTCGGATCGCCTGCGTCAATCAGGTCCGCCAACTGGGACTCGCCACGACTCTCTACGCGGGGGAAAACTCCGGCGAGTTCCCCGAGCGGAATACGGGACCACGCTGGCCAGAACGGCTCTTACCCACGTATCGGTCAGTCAAAATTCTGGTTTGCCCGAGCGACATCGGGACCGACTCGTCAGGCCGCACGGGCAATCGACCGGCGACCGGAGTCAATGACACCAATCAAGTCGCGGATTCCGCGCCCCGCTCGTACATCATCAATGGTTGGAACGATTTTTTCGCCCAAGAAATGGGCGGAGACTTCAATCTCAACTCGATTCTCGGAAAGACCATTAAGGACACCACCATTCACGAGCCAAGCGAGACCATCGTCTTTGGAGAAAAGCTCTACAACATTGGTCACTACTACATGGATTTCTTGGAAGGAAAGTTGGGCAACGACGTCGAGGTCCTGAATCATAGCGTTCATGGCAGCACCCTGCGAAGTGACAAGGGCGGGAAGGGCGGTGGCTCCGATTATGCGTTCGCCGATGGCAGCGTTCGCTTTTTGAAACACGGGCGTTCCCTCGGTCCGGTCAACCTTTGGGCTTTAACCGAACGATGGCGCACCAACGCCATCAATGTGTCCAACTGACTCCTACTTCGGCAGCAATTCGCCGTCGGGAGCGCGCAAAAACGCGAGCAAGTCAGCGACGCTGGCTTCGGATAAATCGGACTCAAGGCCGTCGGGCATCAAGGACCGACCCGTCGACCGCACTTCACGAAGCTGATCGCGAGCAAACGATTCGTCGGGAGCACTCGGATAACGAAGCGTGAGACGCGTTTCGGTCTCGCTCGCCAACAGTCCAAGCGCCTTCCGTCCGTCCAGGGTGACAATTTCGTAAGCGACGTAGTCGGGCGCCACCTGACGGCTGGGATCGAGGATATCGGTTAACAAGGTCTCTGCAGGACGCGCGGCCAGTCCGCTTAAATCGGGCCCTACGCGTTGGCCGTGGCCCTGAAGGTAATGGCAGGCCAGGCATCGTTGCGCACAAATTACGGCACCCCGCGCTCGGCCTCCCGAACGCTGCAAGGCTGGTCGATATCGTTGAACGACGCGTTCGCGATCCGGATCCGGGTCGCGCAACGCCGGAACTGGTCGAGCTATCGGCGAGACCGTGCGAGCCGCGAACAGCCTTGAGGCATTGGTGGAACTGCTGGCGACCGCCAATAAGATCCAGCGATTGGTAGTCGACGCAGCGAGGGAATCCAGCGCCGCTTCGCGTAGGGAAGCGTTGGCGACTGCGCCCAACGCGAGCGCAACTTGCAGGCGGACCGCTTCGTTCGATTCCGTGGCCATT
>DLVS01000312.1 GCA_003445095.1 Verrucomicrobiales bacterium | reverse complement strand
AGAACAACTCCAGCGGAAAGCGGCGCGCGTTCATCCCAATCAAGTTGCACCGGCACTCCCAGAGACGGCCAGGGACTCGAGGGTGGACGATTATCCGCGATGGTGAATCGGTTGCCCGGAGCGAGCACCGAACCGGCCGGGATCGTGACTTTGCCTCCGGCGGTGGTGTCCACCGTTCGAAATAGCTCTACCTGCCAACCGGAAAGATCGATCGCGTCGTCAGAAACATTTTGAAACTCGACGCCGTCCGGAACGCCGGTGTCCACCTCGGTAATCAAGACACCGGGTGGATTCACATCCGGCCCGCTGGCTGCCAAAATGAACGTGACCGGAGTATTGCGGGCCGGAAAGCCTCGCTCGTCCGTCACCCGGATCGCGACCGGCAGGGACTGGTCTGGGCACACCACCGTTGGCAAAGGCGCGCCCGTCAACGTTTCCGCCCCAAAGGCGCTCGCAGTGGTGAACGTCCAGACCGGGCCGACATTGGTCACGCCGTTTCTCACAACGTCCACTCGCCAATCGTGCCGGACATTGGGAAGAAGCTCCGGGAATGCCACCGAAGGCAAGGCGGTGCGAGCCAGTAGCTCTAGCTCGGCAGCGCGATTTCTCCGCCACCAAATCTCGAACTGAGTGTCCGGCGCGACCGGGGTGATCCGGACATCATCCAGGTACCAGGGCACTCCATCCGCCGAGGGAAACTTCCACGTCAATCGCACTGTTTGCCCCCGGTACGCGGACAAATCGGCCGTGTGAATGACCCATCTTCCGTTGCTGGTGAATCCTGGAATCGGCAAATTCACGGGCGGTTCTGCTCCGCCCACGGGTTCGATCTCGACCATTTCGGGTCCGGCCAGTTGGTACAATCCCCTGAGCGCGTAGGAGAGGCTTAGTCCGGTATCCACTGCAGGCAGGGAGACCTCCCGGCTAATCCGTCCGACGGAAACCCGGAATGCATTGGTTCCTTCAGCCGCACCGTTGGGAGGCGAAGTCATCACGACGCCGCCTGGGGAAATCGCCCAGCCATTCGTGCCGTCCTCAAATCCCGGATTGGTGAGCAAATTTTCCGTGCCGTAAGTCCAGGCAAAGACTGGCCGGGCGAAAATAGTTTCGGCACCCGTCGGTGGACACTGCCGTTCGAGTGTTTGCGCAAGAACCCGTTCGGGTGAGATCGCGGTAAGAAAAACGGCAACGGCGAGAACGAACGCACGGGGTTCCAAGGGCTTCATTGAATGCGATTGGCGGAAAAGCTGCCCCATGAGCTGTCACGGGTCAAAGCCCGTTCTGCTTACTTTTGGAAAACGCCGCCAGGACCGTCAGTCGTCCCGCCTCATCGCTCAAAGCTTTCTCGTGAGTCGCCCGACCTATGGATGCTGGCATTCGCGCCGCGACCTCTGGGCGCAGGACCGTCCATGGCGGCTGGGATTTCCCGCGTGTTGGCGCTGGCCAAGCCAGAGAACACCGTTCCACCGACGGGCGTTCGTTGACGCTTTGGCGGCACTGCCGGTACGTTGCTCGCGTTTCCGATAACCTCGTTTCAACGTTTCCAAAATTCATTCCTCATGAGCAGAAAAATTCGCTACGGCATGGTCGGCGGTGGACGCGGCGCGTTCATCGGGGCAGTTCATCGCATCGCGGCCAACATGGATGGCCAAATCGAACTAGTTTGCGGCGCGTTTTCCTCCGACCCCGAAAAATCTAAAGCATCCGGCGCCGACTTATTCCTCCCCCCGGATCGCTGTTACGACAGTTTTGCCGACATGATCGACGGCGAAGCCGCGCTGCCCGAAGGACAGCGCATGGACTTCATTTCCATCGTCACCCCAAACCACGTTCACTTCCCACCGGCCAAGCTGGCGCTCGAAACCGGCTTTCACGTTCTGAGCGACAAACCGGCCACGTTCAACCTCGCCGAAGCCAAGGAACTTCAGGCCCTGGTCAAAAAATCCGGTCTGCTTTACGGGCTGACCCACAACTACACCGGCTACCCGTTGATCAAGGAAGCGCGTGACCTCGTGCGGGCGGGGAAGTTGGGCAAAGTTCGCAAGGTGGTGGTGGAGTATCCGCAAGGTTGGCTTGCGACCCGCATCGAAGCCTCGGGGCAGAAGCAAGCGGCGTGGCGCACGGACCCGAAACGCAGCGGTGCGGCGGGATGCATTGGAGACATCGGCACCCACGCGGAGAATCTCGCGGAATACGTCACCGGCCTTCAACTCAGCGAATTGGCCGCCGACCTCACCGCTTTTGTGAAAGGCCGAAAGTTGGATGACGACGGTAACGTATTGCTGCGGTTCAAGGGCGGAGCCAAGGGCGTCCTCCATGCCTCACAAGTTTCCGTGGGCGAGGAGAACAATCTGAATCTGCGGGTGTACGGCGAACTCGGCGGCTTGGAGTGGCATCAACGGGAACCTAATACCCTGCTGTTGAAATGGCCCGATCAGCCGATGCAGGTGTATCGGACGGCGAATGGATATCTTGGCGCCGCCGCCAAAGCGGCCGGACGCACTCCTCCCGCGCATCCCGAAGGTTATCTCGAAGCCTTCGCCAACATCTATCGCAACTTCGCTTCCGCGATTCGCGCGCGGCTCGAAGGGAAGAAGTTGGCAGCCGACGATCCGGCGCTCGATTTCCCGAAGATCGGTGACGGTGTTCGCGGCATGGCCTTCATTGACGCGGTGGTCAAGTCATCCAAAGCGAACGCGGCTTGGACGAAACTCGAGACGTGAGACGACGGCCGGTGCGACTGAACGGACGAGAAAGGAGAGGTTGGACCTCCCAAATCCGGACGTGGATCGAGGCCATGAACCGGGTCAGGCTGATGTGCCGCGGCGGCCCCGCGCCATTTGCGCGGTTTTTCGCAACGACGTAACGGAAGAATTCGACGCGCCACCGCGAAAGGCCGACCCGGGGCTCCGCCCGGACCGGGCACGGCGCAGCGCACCATCTCGACCGTTTGAATGGTTCATCGAGACCGAGAATCTCTTGAGGCGCCCGTTGAATATTCAAAGGCGATCCCTATAGTCGCGCCGCTTGACTCACTCCCGATGAGCGATTCCAACTCCGCGTCGTCGAATTCCGCCGCCGCCTGGACGACCCAGTCTGCCCGCACGCTGTACAACGTTGACCGGTGGGGCGCGGGATACTTCACGATCAACGAAGAAGGTCACGCCGTAGCCACACCGCTCCAAAACGGAGTCGAAGTGGATTTGACCGACCTGATTGGTGACGCCAAAGGACGCGGGTTGAAGTTTCCTCTGCTGATTCGTTTCCAAGACATCTTGCGCCATCGTGTCCAAGCGCTGAACGAAGCGTTCCGCGCTAGCATCGCCGAGTTTGGCTACAAGGGAATCTATCGCGGCGTATTCCCGATCAAGGTCAACCAACTCCGCGAAGTGGTGGAAGAGATCCTCGATGCCGGCAAACCGTACAACTTCGGTATCGAAGTTGGTTCGAAGCCGGAGCTGTTCGCCGGCATGGCGCTGCAAGACCAGCCCGGTTCATTGATTATCTGCAACGGCTACAAAGACACGGCCTTCATCAAACTGGCGCTCAATGGGATCAAGCTTGGCAAGACCGTGATCATGGTCGTGGAGAAGATTGAGGAGCTTCGCCAAATTTTGGCCGTTTCGAAATCGGTCGGAGTCGAACCGCAAATCGGCATTCGCGCTCGCTTGCTCAGCAAAGGCGCCGGCAAATGGGCCGAGAGCGGAGGCGAGAACGCCAAGTTTGGTCTCAGCACCACCGAATTGCTGGCGGCCGTGGAACTGCTCCAGCGCGAAGGCCTCGTTCATTGTTTCAAGCTGCTCCACTTCCACATCGGTTCGCAGGTTCCCGACATCCTGACAGTCAAGAAGGCCGTCCAAGAAGCCGGCCGTCTCTACGCGAAATTACATAAGCTTGGTTTCCCCGTGGAGTACGTGGACGTCGGCGGTGGCCTCGGCGTGGATTACGACGGCTCCCGCAGCGCGTTCGATAGTTCGACGAACTATTCACTCCAGGAATACACCAAC
>DLVS01000804.1 GCA_003445095.1 Verrucomicrobiales bacterium | reverse complement strand
CGAAGACTTTCTTAACCTTGGTCTCGCCTTGGGACTCGGCCTGTTGGTTGGGTTGCAGCGAGAGCGGGCAGGTTCGCTGACCGCCGGATTCCGCACGTTCGCGCTCACGGCTCTCCTCGGCGGACTCTGTGCCGTCCTGGGAGCAGAGGTAGGCAACTGGCTGGTCGGTGTGGGTCTCGCAGCCGTGGCGGCCCTCGCGGTCCTCGGCGCGTGGAGCCAGAATCTCCGGCCCGAACGCGATCCCGGTCTTACGACCGAAGTAGCGTTGTTAGTCATGTTTCTCGTCGGTGCCGCCGCGGGATTAGGGCGTACTGCTGAAGCGGTTGTGCTGGGTGCCGCGACCGCCGTGCTATTGCACCTGCGGCCGCAATTGCATGGGTTCGCTCGAAAGATCGGTGACCAAGACATGCGGGCCATCATGCAGTTCGTGGTGGTCGCGTTGGTCGTACTGCCGCTGCTACCGAACCGCACTTTCGGGCCATTCGACGTCTTCAATCCACACCGCATGTGGTGGCTCGTGGTCTTGATCACCGGGATTAGCTTGGGCAGTTACGTCGCCTACAAACTCCTGGGTAGTCGTGCCGGCTCCGTGCTCGGCGGCATCCTCGGTGGACTCATCTCGAGCACCGCCACGACTGTGACCTACGCGCGTAAGGCCAAGGGTGAGGTGGCTTCAGGCGCTGCTTCCCTGGCGGCGATGGTGATCTTGCTGGCGGCGGCGGTGGTGTTCGCGCGGGTGCTAGTTCTCTCCGCCGCGACGGCCCCCGCACAGTTTTTCGGACTTGCGCCGCCGTTGGCCGCGATGCTCGTTGTGACGAGCCTGGTAGCGGTCGCCTCTTGGTGGCGAAGCCGGCGCGAGACCGGTGAACTCGCCTCGGCGAGCAATCCTACCGAACTCAAGATGGCGCTCAGTTTCGCCGCCTTGTACGCCGTCGTCCTCTTCGCGTTGGCCGCGGCGAAGCACTATTTCGGCGAACGCGGATTGTACGCTGTCGCCGTCCTGTCCGGCCTGACCGATATGGACGCAATTACCCTGTCCACCGCTCAGCTGGCGCAGCATGGAGATGTGGATAGTCGCACGGCAGGTCGAGTCATCCTCGTCGCTTCGCTGGCGAACTTGATGTTCAAAGGTGGGATTGTGCTCTCGCTGGGCAGCCGAGCCGTGGCACGGCGCGTTTTGACCGGTTTCGCCGCTGCCCTGGCCGCCGGGGTTATCTGGTTGCTGTTGTTTTAGGATCATTGCTTCGGTCCAGCCACCAGTGGCTCATTGGGCGCGAGGCGCGCTTGAAAGTTTTCAAAGATTCTTTTGGCCAATCTACCGAGGGTTTTCGACCAACTCAGTGACGCATGGAAGCCTCCATCCAAAATGTTGTCGCCGCCGCCCAGTCTGGCGACGAACGGGCGGCCAACCGGCTCATCTCTGAGTTTTATCCACGTATCTATGCCTTTGTCCGGCGGCTTGCTGGTAGCGACCAGGATGCCGAGGACCTGACTCAGCAAACTTTTACGAGGGTGTGGAAGTCGCTCAGAAATTACTCGGGGGCTTCGTCCGTGTCGTCGTGGATGCATGGAATTGCCCACCACGTTTATGTGGACTGGCGGCGAGCGGACCGGCGAGGTGAACCGCAAACCGATGAATGGTGGCAGACCCAAGTGGCGCCTGAACCTGGTCCCGCGGAAGTTGCGGCCATCGCCGAGGTCGCCCGTGGACTCTATGCCGCGGTGGATCGCCTCCAACCCGAGGTCCGAATCACGATTCACTTACACTACTATCAGGGACTCACGCTTAAGGACACTGCCGACGCTCTGGGTGTGGCGACGAGCACGGTCAAATACCGGTTGCGTGCGGCGCTGGACGAGTTGCAGAGCAGTTTCGACCGGGTTCAATCCCCCTCTTCCAAACTCCAATCCCATCGCTCATGAATCCACCTGATCTTGAATCCATTCTACGCGCAGCACCCCGTCCGGTTCCGCCGGCGGGCCTGCAACAAAAACTGAACCGCCACGTTCGGCTGGAGGCACCGATCGCCCGGGAAAGTAACCACGTGCCTAGCAGCAGTTGGCTTAAGCGATGGTGGCCGACGTTCGTGTTCGGCGGCGGCATCGTGGCCTGCGCGGCGGCGCTGGTGACACAGAAGTCGGCGCTCCGCAACGCGCGTGCGCTCGCGGCATCTCCTGCCGGCTCCGCGGTGATTTCCAAAGCGCTCAGTGAGTCCGCCGCGTTGGTCGAAGTGGCGCCCGGCCAAGACCGGCGCGCCGAAATGGGCCGCTTACGAGCTGAGTTGACTCAACTCCAAGCCCTGACCGATTCGATCCGTCAGTTGGCAGCCGAGAATCAGCAACTTCAGCGAGCCCTTGCCGAGGCCGAGGCTGCGCTCCCCGGAATTTCCCCGGAGGACCTCGAAGAGGCGAAGGCAGCCCAAGAGCGGGCGCTTTCCATCCAGTGCGTGAACAATCTCAAACAAGTCGGCCTTGCCCTGCGGGTCTGGGCGTCGTCCCACCGCGACACGTTTCCCTCGACGTTCCTCAGCATGACCAACGAATTGGGGTCGCCTAAGGTTCTCATTTGCCCAGCCGATACGGCGCACCCGCCCGCGGTCGATTGGGCGAGCAGCAGCTCGGCGAACGTCTCCTACGAATTTCTCGCCGCCGGAGGAACTGAGGGAGAGCCCACGCGTGTGGCCACGCGCTGCTTGATTCACGGCAACATCGGGCTCTGCGACGGCAGTGTGCAGATGAGTCGGGGGGATGGATCGAATCTTAAGACGCAACTGGTCACTCGGGACGGGAAGTTATTTTTCGAATGAGCCCAAAACCAAACCGCGGATCACGCGGGTGAAAAAGCCGGAGGCACTGCAATTTGGTTTTATGAAACCCCACCAAGTTACCACTTTCGTTAGCGGACTCGTCTTCGTTGGCCTGATTGCCGCTCTCGGCATGCGGCAACGCCAGATCGGCGCGCTTCAGATCGGGGCTACGGGTCAGGCGCCGGTTCAGGATGTCGCGCCTGTGACGCGACCGGCACCCGCCGAAGTCCCGCTTACCGACTCCGAACTCCGCGACCTACTCAGCTTGCGCCGCGACGTCGCGCGGTTACGCCAAGACAAGTCCAAGCTGGAAGCTCTCCAAGCCGAGAATACGCGCCTCCGGACTGCAATCACCAATGCCGCCACATCCGAGGCCAAACGCGTGGCCGTACCCGAGGGCTACCTCATCGCCAACCGTGCTCAGTTCGTTGGCTTTGCCACTCCTCAAGACGCGCTGCAATCGTTTCTGTGGTCGATCCGAAATCGCGACACCAACGCACTCTTTCAAGTCTTGACGCCGGCGAGTGCGACGATGCTCGCCGAGGTCATCGCCCGCCAGGGACCGGACGATTTCTTCAAAGGCGCCAGCAAAATGCCGGGCTTTTTGATCAGGTCCGTGCAAGAGAACGGCGACGGTAAAGCCTTCGCCGAGATCCAGATCGATCCCCACAATCCCTCACGGGTCGAGAAGTTCAGGTTGGAGCACGATGACAAGGGCATGTGGCGGCTGGAAATGTGATGTGGGACCCCAAGACGGCTTGCTTGACGCCACATTTCCTCCGACCAGTTGGGCACCGGCTCCGTACGACGCCTGGCTCTTCTACCGCGTGAACGTCCACAATAGTCACCGCACACCCGTGCTCAGGTTGAGGCTGGAAACTCCAACTGCTGAATGGCAACCAACACATCAAGCTTGCTGCGGTACCGACCGCCGTCACTTGAAGGGGTTGAACACTCGTACACCGAGAGCGATGTCGCCAGTGTCGCGCGTGGCGAGAGTCAAACTGTGAACCACCGCGGTTGCGGCCAGGAGATTATCCACTGCGGGCAACGGGTGGCCGATCCGCTGTGCTTCCCCCATCAATTCACCCCACTTGGTGGCAACGTCGTCGTCCACATCCAGGATTCGCCCCGCAAAACGACGACGCAGAGCCGTCAACGCGATTTCCTTGTGGCGTCGTTCCGGACCAGTGAGCAGCGCGTGAATCCCCTTTTCGATTTCTCCCAGCGTGAGCACGCTCAACGCGCAGTCCTGTTCGGGCAGGGAGTCAAGCCAGGCGACTACCTTAGCGTGAGGGCGCCGCTTGCCCGGTTCGCAAATTACATTGGTGTCCAGCAGCCACTTCATGCGCGGCGCATGGGTCGCTTGTCTCGGCGCAATTCAAGACCGTGGGTGGCACGAGCCAGCAAGCGAGAGAGCGGTTCGGGCGCCGCGGGGCGCAAGAGTTTAAAGACGTATCGCGGAGCACCCTCCGATTCAATTTCAACGATCTCCCCCGCGTCGGCCTGGGCGCGGATCGAAGCAAATTGCCGCTGGAAGTTGCGCAAGGTCGTTTTCATGTCTGACGCGATTTTGTCAGACAGACAATCTCACCGCAAGCGCGGGACAGCGCGGTGCCAATGATCAATGAAAACGCCAAGTGAAGCATTTCCCGCTCGACCGCGTTGGGCGAATTCGGCAGGAACGTCCCGGCGAAGATCAGCGTTTATTATGCGGTTCAAGATCGGCGTTCGGGTTGAATCGGAATCTTGCGACCCATTACTGAATGACGCCGGTGACGGATGCGTCATCCCGAAGTGTCTTTCCCAATTCGTCTGTTCCGTCGTGTGCCGTTGGCCGGGATTTCCGTAGTGATCGTGTCGACGATACGGGGCGCGGATTATTTTCCGCCGCCGGACAGCGCGGGCGGTTGGCGGGTGGCGACGAACGCGGCGCAAATGCGAACGCTCGCTGGGATGGACGCGGCGAGATTGGAAAATGCCTTCGCGTTCACTCAGCGCTGCACGCAAAACGGTGGGCTGCTCGTGGTGCGACACGGCTATCTCGTGTTCGAACGCTACTTCGGACGCGCCGGACGCAATGTGAATCCCGATATGGCGTCCACCGGCAAGGCTTACACCAGCATCGCCTGCGGAATCATGCTGCAGGAGTTTCGGGAGAAAATTCCCGACGGCCTCGATACGAAGGTGTTTACCGAAAGATTCCTGCCGGAGGCGTTGCCGCTGGACGATCCGCGCCGCGTGGACATCACGCTCGGACAATTGTTGTGCATGACCGCGGGTTATTGGGGCGAGGGCGGCGCGCCAACCGGCATTGTGGATGGCCGGGTCGAACAATTGAAGCCCGTGCCCGGGCAGAACATCCGCGACCTCGATCAATCTTCCCTCAAGGTGCCGATGTGGACCAATGCCGGTGGGGGTTACTCTTATTCTTCGCCCGCGCCGCACATTGCCAGCATCGTCTTACGTCATGTCACCGGCCAGGAGTTGGACGCTTACATCAACGAGCGGCTGGCGCAGCCGATGGGTTGGGGCGCGTGGGGGTATTGTCTGAATCGCGGAGACTATCGAATGCCCCACGCCAATGGCGCGGGGAGCATCGCCGTGCATGCCACGGATGCATTGCGCTTCGGCTATTGCCTGCTGCACCACGGCGAATGGGCGGGCAAACAACTGGTGCCGGCTGACTACATCGCGTTATGCAATCAACCGTCAAAATACAATCCTCACACACCGTTCACGCTCCAATTCGAGCACAACGCCGATGGCCATGTAGTTGGAGCGCCGCGAGACGCCTTCTGGAAATCGGGCGCGGGTGGTTTCGGACTGATGATTGTGCCGTCGCTGGACCTGGTGATCTACAAGCTGGGTGGGAACAACGGGCAATACGACTCGACCTTGACCGACGTTCCGCAGCCTAAAGATGTCGATACTTCGCGCGACGACTGGAAGCCGATCCCACGAACGCCCTTCAACGAAGGCAGCCTCGGTGGCGACGATGGTCTCCGCCGCGTACTGGAGATGGTAAGTGCGGCGGTGAATCCGTGAGGCAGGACAACGGCGTCGACCCGGCAGCGCCGAACTTAGATTCGCTTTGGGATTGAGGAACCCTGCGTGTTGTCCAAGATATCTCTCATGCGCCATCGGGCATGTGAGAAATTGTTGTCCGTGTCCGGTTGTGCCTCTCAAGGCTCACTGACCAGGGGCGCATGAATTCAGTTGAGTCGATTTATTACGTGATTTCGTGGCTCTGCCATCGGCAGTGTCCCCATTGTTACGAGGAACGTTTTCGGCCTTACCACGGCAACGAACTAACCACCGTTGTTAGCGAGTCGCGCAACAGTTTCGCCCAGATCATCGACCATTTTCCGGAGTCGATGCGTTATCGAGTGCCGGAAGACGCTGGAGAGGATGGAGCGGTCCCGGAAAAAACTGGACGGATCATTCTTTCTGGCGGCGAGGTTCTAGTGCCGCAGGTGCGCGAATCCGTGTTGTATCCGGTCATCGAACGTATCGTGGCTAAGTACCGTGAAGCCGGCGGTGTCAACGTGGTCGTCCAAACGACCGGGGACCTCGTAACTGCGCGCATTGTGGATGAGCTGTTGGAGCGCGGAGTCTGGATGATCTCGGTGTCGGGCCTGGACGATTTTCACGAAGGAATGACGGAGGCGCGCCGGAATGAGCTCGTGGCTCGCTTAACAGATATGTTCGAGAAAGCGGGAATGAAGCGCTCGGGCCTGCGCGCGACAGAACGGAAATGGCACGAAGAGGAAGGTCCGGTCTTCAGCTTCTTCGGCGCGACTCCCGATGCCTGGATCGGCAAGATTTGGCCACGCGGTCGCGCCTCGGATCATGGACTCTCGCGGGCCACGCTGGCCGACAACTTCTGCAACGCGTGGTCGGGTGGCTTGAACTTCCTCAACCTCGGTCTGGCCGGTTCGGAAGTTTCCATCGAGCCCAACGGCAACGTTTACCCGTGTTGCATGAAGACGCGAGTTCCTCTCGGCAACTTGGTCGAGGAACCATTGATGGACATCTTGCGCAGTTTGATTGGGCACCCGGTTTTCGAAGCGATTACGACCGGACATCCCGAGCGGATGGGGCTTCAGCATGGTTGGGGCGTGGAGCAATTCTATGAGCGGTCGCGGACAACCACGCCATTGGGTAAGCCGTATCAGAACCTGTGCATTGGCTGTGACCGGTTTCACGAGGAAATCCTCGCGCCCGCTCTAGCCGAACTACGTCGCGAGCGCCTGGCGAGCCGTACGACCGATCTGGCAACGGCATGATTTCGTCCAAGGATGAGATCCAATGGCGAGAACACCGGCCCCGGGCTTTGGGGAGGGAGCCCTCGCCGCCCGCGTTGCGCGTGTGGAATGGTCACTGGCGAGATCGCAGTGAGGCGCTTCAGTGTGACGAGCGTAGCGCCCGCCACGACGCCCGAGGCGGGCGTGTCCGCCATGAACCGGAACTATGGACTG
>DLVS01000194.1 GCA_003445095.1 Verrucomicrobiales bacterium | reverse complement strand
CTGCGCCTGACGTGGTTCTCCAACGCGGAGACGGTGCGCCGACGCAACGAGAGTTGGCGACGGTCTTGGCTGGGGCCTTGGCGTTCAGCGCCATTCGTGACGGCGACCGGGTCGGACTGGTGATGTTTTCCGACCGCATCGAGCGATACGTCCCGCCGCGTAAAACCCGTGCCCATGTGACTCGTCTGTTGCACGAGTTGCTCTATACCGAGCCGAAGTCGGCCGGAACTTCGTTAACGACGGCGTTGAACTTTCTCAACAACTTGCTCCATCGGCCGGCGCTCGTTTTCGTGCTCTCGGATTTTCACGATCCGGCGAGCGAGACTTGGCAGCGCGCTCTCTCCGCGACCAATCAGCGCCACGAAGTGATCGCGTTGCGGACAGTCGATCAGCGTGAACTCGAACTACCCGATGTCGGGCTGGCGCTCGTCCAGGACTCTGAGACCGGCGAGGTGCTGGAGATCGATACAAGCGATCCGCGAGTCCGTGAGGGATGGGCGGCCGCCGGAGCGCAAAGAGCGGATGAATTGGTGGCGACCTTTCGCAAAGGGCGAGTGCCCGAACTTCAGGTACGTACGGATCAGCCTTGGCCGCAGAAGCTGCAGAAGTTTTTGGATTATTCGGCGAAACGTCGAGTCGCGTAGTCGAAGCGACGCCGTCGAAACCAGGGAGAACACAATTGACTCGATCCGCCTTAATGCAGCCAACAGCAGCCCCCAATGCAAGTAGCCGCGGACGGGAGGACGCGCCATCCATAATTGCGGACGCGCGCAAGATGCATGATCCGGTGTACCATTTCGACGCGCCGCGGAACGAATGCGCCTCCTTCCGTCGTCGGCTACAACGCTGAATGAATCGCACCAATCTAATTGAAGATTTGACGTTGATGCCACTGCCTCCGTGGTGGCAGTCGCCGTGGCTTCTGCTCGGACTAGTGGTGGTGGCCGGCGTCGCAGTTTTGGTGGGTCGATGGCTGTGGCGCCGTTGGGTCAATCAACATCCCGCGGTCATCGCTGCCGCGCCGCAGCCCGATCTGACGCCCGAGTTCCTGGAACGCCTGGCGGCCTTGCGGGCGCGGCGCGGTGAGCTGAGTGCTTACGAACTGGCGATTGAGTGTTCGGATCTGCTTCGAGAGTTCGTGGAGTGGCGGTTTCGAATGTCGATTCGATTCCAGACCACTCGAGAATTTCTCGAGGCCGCCGCTCGCGACGCCCTGCTCGGGGCAGAGCATCGGGACTGGCTGGGCGCTTACCTGAAATTCTGTGATTTGGTGAAATTCGCCCAGCAAGGCGCGACCGAAGCGGAGCAAACGAACCTACTCGACGCCGCCGAACGGTTCATTCGGCAAGGTTCCCCCTGGTCTTCCGTGGCCACCGCCCCTAACTCCCGCTAGGTTCCCGGAGATGGATCTGACTCTACAGGGCATCCAGGTAAGAAGGGGCTGTCGTCTTCCCGCAAGTTCACCGACAGCGCCAATGACACCATGTTGATCGCGGCTGTCAGTCAGTTCTCCGGATTCGAGTTCCAGAATCCGTGGTGGCTCGGTTTGCTTCTGGTTCTGCCGCCCTTGGCTTGGTGGTGGGGAAGGCGCGGGCCGTTACCCTCGGTTCCCGTCCCTTCATTGCGCGGGGTGGCGCATCTTGGGGCTGTCCCCCGCCGCCACTCTGGAAGTGCCCGCTGGTTTTGGGTTTGGATTCCCTTGTCGCTACTAATCCTCGCCTTGGCCCGGCCGCGCATTCCTCGCGGAGAAGTTCCGGATCCCAGCAAGGGGATCGACATCATGTTGGCGCTGGATTTTTCGCGTTCGATGGCCGAAACGGATTTCCGCCTCAAGGGCCGGCGAGTCAGTCGAAAGGATGCCCTCGTGACCGTCACTGACGATTTCGTCAAAGGTCGCGGGAACGATCGGATCGGCATTGTCTGTTTCGCGCGCACGCCGTGGCTCGTCAGCCCACTGACCTTGGATCACGGATGGGCGATGGCGTCGTTGAAAGAGTCGGAGCTCGCCACCGGTACTGGGATCGGTTGGGCGATTCAGGCAGCGACTACCTTTCTCAAGCGAGACAGCGATCGCAGTCGAGTCATTATCATGGTGACGGACGGAGATAACTCGGCGGGTCCGCGGCCGTTGGAATCGGCGCCGATCGCCGTGCGTAACGGCATCAAAGTGTACACTATTTTGGTCGGGCCCGAGTCGGTGACTCCTTCAGCGGCCGCCAACCATGAATTGAACAAAGTCGCCCGGATGACCGGCGGGTTGTTTTTCCAGGCGCAAGATGCTCGGGCGCTGCGCGAAATCTATTCGGCGATTGATCAGTTAGAAAAGCGAGAGCTGGTGCAGAAGCGTTATGTGAGTTGGCAAGAGCTCTATCCTTGGTTCGCGGGAGCCGGTTTAGCCGTGTGGTTCGTCGGAGTTGGTTGGGCTCAAGTCATCCGGCCGCGGATTGGGTGAACCGGTAACGCTAAACGGAATACCGATGCGCTTCGCTTATCCATGGCTCTTGTACCTCACGCCGCTCTTCGTGGCGGGATTGTGGGGCGTGCTCCTGCTGGCAAAGCGGCGGCGAGAAGGGCGACGAGCGGTTTTCACCGGGGGGCCAGGGAGAAGCTGGGCGGCGCCGAACGCGTCGCGCCGCGCGGAACGGTGGTCATTGCTATTAACCGTCGCCGCTTTCGGCTTCGTCCTGCTGGCGCTTGCCCGTCCGTTGGGATTCCAAAAGAACAACCGATCCGAACTTCAAGGAATTCCTTACCTGATTGCGCTGGACGCCTCCCGCTCAATGCTCACCGCGGATGTTCGCCCAAGTCGATGGTCCGTCGCCACCAACGCGCTGGATCGCTTCCTTGCGGAAACCCGCGCGGATCGGATCGGGTTGATCACCTTCAGTGGCGTGGCGTATCTGAATGCGCCCCTGACGTTCGATACGATGGCCCTGCGGACGATGATGCGCTACCTGGACCCGACCACCTTGGAGGATCCCGGAAGTTCGTTGACGTCAGCGCTGGAACGGGCGGGACGCTACTTCGAGACCAACCGTATCACGCCGCGACTCGTCTTGCTCATTTCGGATGGTGAGGATTTGACTGGCAATCCCGCGGAGGCCGCGCGGCGTTTGGCGCGCCAGTATCAGTTGAAAGTCGTGACGATCGGCGTGGGAACGATTACCGGAGCGAAGGTTCCGATTTCCCGCGGAGGGGCTGCCCGAAACAGTTTTGGGCAAGAGGTGATTTCGCGGCTCAATGAAAGCAATATGCAGCGCGTGGCGACGGCGGCCGGGGGGAGATATTACCGGTTGGGTGAACACGGCGAAGGTTTGGAGCAATTTCGGCGAGAGGTATTGGAACCCATGACCGAGGCGGCCGCCCGGGAGGACTTGAAGAACTACCGCGAACTTTTTCAGATCCCCCTCGCGCTGGCGGTGGCCTGCTTGTTGGGGCAGATTGCCTTGTCGGCGGAACGACGCTTAACTCCGCGGCGACTGAGCGCCGTCGCTCGACGTCCCGAAATGAGTTTGACGGAAAAATCATGAACATGTGGCCACAGGTAAATCGGCTCGGTTTGGTTGGATTGGTCATGATGGCCTCCGTTGGTTCGGCCGCACCGCTCGACATAGCCGCGCTGCAAACGCTGGTCACTAACGGGCAAGCCGCGGCCGCCTTGGCTCCGTTGGCTGCGGCGGTGGAGCGGGATCCCGACGATGCGCGGCTCTTATACGATCACGGCGTGGCGGCCTATGCTGCGGGGGCGTACGAGGAGGCCCTGGTTTCGCTGGATCGCGCGGAGGCGTTGGGCAACCGGAAAGTCGCGCGAAAGGCGCGTTTCCAGAAGGGTAATGCCGAGTACCAATTGGGACAATCGGTTCGGCGGACCAACCTGGAGGAGACCATCGCCCGTTGGCGTGAATCGATCCGCCAATTCGCGGCGGTGGTTCGCGAAACTGACGATCCCGAACCCAAAGCAAATTTTGAATTTGTTCGGCGCGAATTGATGGCGGTGTTGTTGGCCGACGCGAAGCGAAACCGCGAAGAAGCGAACCGCAAAGACACACCGTTGTCTCAGAAGCTGGAGAAACTGCGGAACGCGTTCGAGCGCTACACCTCCGCTAAAGAGACCGATCCGGAAAGCGCCGAGGCCCAAGCGGGCGAACAGGAGACGCGCGACGAATTGGCAGACGCCTTGATGAAGGAAGGGACACGCAAGTCCCAAACCTCTCGGCTGGTTCCTCCGCGTCCGAACGAAGCACCCATTCCGCGTCCAGACTTTAAGGAGATCGAAGAGGGGGTGGCGATGCTCGAAGACGCAGCCCAGTTGAAGCCGAAGGACCCGGATATCCAGGAGGCGTTGACGGAGGGCAAAGAACGCATGGCCGACGCGCGCACGTTCAATGCCCGGATTCTAATGGCGCAGGAGCAGCAGATGCCCTGGCCCAAAGAGAAACTCGCGGTGCTGCGGATGGCGAAGGAGTCCGTGGAAAAGGCCCTCGATAAAGTCCCGGATCATAAGCCCGCGAAAGAAACGCTCGAAGCCGTCAACCGGCGGCTCGCTCAAGTCATGGAGGAGCAGGCCGACCAACTCGCGGAGCAAGCCGACCAACAAAGCTTGGAACAGCAGACCCAGATGCTGGGGCAATCATTGGATTTTTATCAACAAGCCGGCGAATTGCAGCCGCAGCAAAAACAGTTGCAGCAGAAGGCGGAGCAAACCCAGGACCGCTTGGAGGAAGCGCTGGCCAAGCTGGCCGATCGCCTGATGCAACAACCGCGAAACGAGTCCATGGAGCAACAGGCCGCACGGTTGGAAGGAGCGGAACAGGCGCTCAGCCAGCTCGAGGGCCTCGAGCCTTCTCCCGAAACGGCGGGCAAACTTCAACAGGTCAGCGAGCAATTGGATGGGGTTCGTCAAAAGCTGGCGGAGCAGGGCAAGCCCATGGGCCAGCCGGGCGGACAGCAACCGCAATTGGCCCAGACTCCGCAGGGACCCATGGGGCCGCCGATGGATGCACCACCGCGAGTGAACACGCCCGGAGCGAAAGGAACGTGGCAATCGCCGGTGATGAATCGAGCGCAGGATTACTAAACGCGGAGCTAGCGGCGGACTCAGTTGGTGAGCCAGGGGCGTGATTTCATGGCCGAAAACCGTCTAGTCGTGTTCCTGCGCGCTCCGAGGCTCGGTGCCGTTAAGACACGACTTGCCGCAGAGATTGGAGCTGAGGCGGCCTTGGCGGTGTATCGTTTCTTGGTCGCGCGGACGTTCGACGTCCTCAGTGGCGTGGCCAACGTCGAGCTACGATTCACACCCGATGACGCGGAGGCTGAAGTGGCATCCTGGCGAGGAGAAACCTGGCGGCTGATACCGCAAGGAGACGGTTCCCTCGGGCAACGACTTGAGCGAGCGACCGCGGCCGCGTTTGCTAGCGGGTTGAAGCGTGTTGTGCTGATTGGAACGGATTGCCCTGAGTTGACTCTGCGGGATCTGGAAGCCGCGTTCGAGGCGTTGGTCACGAACGACCTCGTGATTGGGCCAGCGAGCGATGGCGGTTATTGGCTGATCGGCTTGCGGCAGCCGTGTTCCGCGATCTTTACCGACATTTCCTGGGGAAGCTCCGAGGTGCTCAAGGAAACACTTACAAAGGCGCGGGACGCGGGCTTGAAGTACACTTGTCTGCGAGAGCTGGGTGACGTGGACACGGCATCCGATTGGCAACGGTACCAAACGTCGGGGCAATGAAAGCGCGAAACGGTGGTAGGGCTGCGTTGCGCCGCGGCCCCATTCAATTCCGTCTGGCCTTTGGACGTTGCGACAGGGAAACGTGGGAAGCGTTTGGCGCGGGTGGTTTCCCATGCTGTCCTTGGGGCGACTTCACCCACACTGCGGATCAGATAGGGGCGAGGTTTACCACGGCGCACGCGGTGAAACTCGCCCCGACCACGTTTCCCGTGGGGTCAGACGCACGAGCCCGCCACGAAGCCGAAAACAAAAACCCGTTGACCCCACCCCCCCCACGCATACGCTCCGCGCTCGGTTTTTGACCCGAAATTTAGAAAACGAAAGCATTACCATGGCAGTAAACGTTGCAATCAATGGATTCGGCCGCATTGGCCGATTGGTGTTCCGAGCGATGGTCGAGCAAGGCCTCGTCGGACGGGACATCAATGTTGTGGCGGTCGGCGATATCGTTCCCGCGGACAACTTGGCTTATCTCCTCAAGTACGATTCAACTCAGGGCCGTTTCAATGGCACCGTCGCCAGCCGAAAGAGCAGCCCGGACAAGGCAGAAGACGACATTCTCATCGTGAATGGGATGGACATTCACGTCGTGAGCGCCAAGAGCCCGGCTGAACTGCCGTGGAAACAATTCGCGGTGGATATCGTGATCGAATCCACCGGTCTCTTCACCGAGGCTGAAAAAGCCAAAGGACATATGACGGCGGGCGCCAAGAAAGTGATCATTTCGGCGCCCGGCAAAGGCGACGACATCACGGTGGTAATGGGGGTGAACCACGAGAAATACGATCCGGCCAAGCACCACATTATTTCCAATGCCAGTTGCACCACGAACTGCTTGGCGCCGGTGGTTCACGTGTTGCTGAAGGAGGGCTTTGGAATCGAAGAAGGGCTGATGACCACGGTGCATGCCTACACTGCCACACAGAAAACAGTGGACGGGCCGTCCAAGAAGGATTGGAAAGGTGGCCGAACGGCGGCGCAGAACGTGATTCCTAGTACGACAGGTGCCGCCAAAGCGGTAGGATTGGTTTGTCCCGAAGTGAAGGGGAAGCTCACCGGAATGGCGTTCCGAGTGCCGGTGCCCACGGTTTCGGCGGTGGATCTGACGGTCAAAACGGTGAAACAAACCAGTTACGCGGAGATCAGCCAGGCGATGAAGCGCGCCAGCGAAACGTATCTTAAGGGCATTTTGGCTTGGACTTCGGATGAAGTCGTTTCGACCGACTTCATTCATGACCCAGCCAGCTCGATCTTCGACGCGGGCTCCGGCATTGAGCTCAACAATCGTTTCTTCAAGTTGATCAGTTGGTACGATAACGAGTGGGGCTATAGCAACCGGGTTGGTGATCTGGTGAAATACGTCATCGCCAAAGGGCTCTGAGTAAGGGCTTCCACGACCGTTCGTCAGAACATTCGCGATAAGCGCCGGCATCTTTGCCGGCGCTCCTTTTTTTGAGACGGAGGAGTCGAGGTCACGACTCCAATCAACTGAGCGCCCGGAAACGTGGGCTCTCGACATTCAGGTGGAGTCTACTCACCTCACATCGGCTCCGATCGGTTTGACGTGAAATCTCCAGCCGAACCGGTGATTATCCCTGGGTGAAGGCATTCAAGGCCATTGCCGCGATGTCCGAGAATCGAGTCATCGGCGCCGGTGGAAAAATCCCCTGGCATCTGCCCGAGGACTTCAAGTGGTTCCGCCAAGTAACCACCGGCCATTGGTTGGTGATGGGGCGCAAAACATTCGAATCGATTGGGCGTCCATTGCCGGGACGCGAAACCGCAATCCTGAGTCGCACCGGCTTTGCGGCCCCTGGGGTCCACACGGTCCCCAGTATAGAGGCGCTGGACACGCTGGTAGGCGGTGACTCGCGCGATGTCTTTGTCGCCGGCGGCGCCGAGATTTATTCGTTGCTCCTGACGCGTTGCAGTGACTTGTTTCTCACGCGGGTCAAACGCCTGGTTCCCGGTGACACTTACTTTCCTCCCTTCGAAACCAACTTCTCTCTGATCGGAACGCCGATCGAGACCGAGGAGTTTGTCGTCGAGCACTATCAACCCAGACCACGATGGATTGCGTAGCACCTCAACCCGTGACGCTTCCACAGCCTCTAGAATCATTCAATCGGTCGATGGCCCGATATGCGCCGACGAACTTTTGTTGCAGGTGCCACAAAAGGTCGTGGGCATCGGTCCATGGTTCCGATCCGCTTCCAATGGAACGCCTGTGATGAGCCCAGTTGCTAAAATTTGGTGGCGTCGATGGGTTCCCGCATGCGTTTTCCTGGCGTGCTGGTTCTTTGGAGTCTGGGGTCGGTGCGCCGAAGTACGGCTCCTCACGCTGACCAATTTTCAGGAATTCACGCGCACAACCACCACACCACCGGCTGAAAGCGTCGTGTTAACTTCGCCGGTCCTCGATCCTGGATTCCCGTGGAAGGAGTTAATCGTCTCTTGGAACGCGTCAACGAACGTCGCCCTGTCGGTCGAAGCCCGTCCCGTGCCGCCGTTTGATTCGCCGTTTTATTCGTTGGGCCGCTGGGCAGCGAAGCCTTCGCCGGAGTCGCCACGCGAAAGCATCAACGGACAACGCGATGCCCGCGCCGAAGTCAAAACGGACGTCCTCGTGCTGAATCAGCCAGCGCGTCAAGCGCAGGTTCGCCTCGAAATGCGCGGACCAGAGGCGGGATTGAAGCGGGTGTCGCTGGCGTTCTCAGGGACTGAACCGGGACCAACCAACGAGCCATTGAGGAACGCGTGGGGCCCGGAGCTCGCCGTCCCGGGGTCGCCGTATCATTAAAAAAAAAACATATA
>DLVS01000193.1 GCA_003445095.1 Verrucomicrobiales bacterium | reverse complement strand
CTACCACCCCTGCGTGGTCTGACGTGGTAGGGCTGCGTTCCACCGCGGCCCCATTCAATTCCGTCTGGGTAGTGGACTTCGCGATGGGGAACGCGGGGAAGGGTTTGGCGCGTGGGCTTGACCAAGCTGACCTTGGGAGGGCGCATTCACACCCGCAGCGGTTTAGATGGAGACGAGGTGGAACTCGTCCCTACCATGCCTTTGAATTTGTCCGAGCTTGCTTAGTCGAAGGCGGCATCCAACGATTTACGAACATGAAGCTTCCCTCACTGCTGTTGGCCGGCGCCCTCGGATCGGCGGCGTTCGCCGAGAACTGGCCGCAATGGCGCGGGCCCAATTTCAATGGCTCCGCCAACATCTCTGGACTCCCGGCCACCTTCACCAAGGCCGATGCCAAATGGGTGACTCCCCTTCCCGGCCACGCGGGCTCAACACCCGTGGTTTGGGGTGACCGCATTTTCCTGACCACTCCCGACGAGGCCAAAAATCTCAACTTGGTCTGCCTGGATGCCAAGACCGGCGTGATCAAGTGGTCGAAGACGGTGGCGGTCGGCGATAAGGAGAAAGGCCGAAACAACATGGCTTCGCCGTCACCCGTGACCGACGGAAAGCGAGTGATCGCGTTGTTCGGAACCGGGGATTTGGCGGCCTTTGACTTCGAGGGCAACGAGCTCTGGCGACGGCCTCTCCATCAAGACTACGGCCGCTTCGCGATCATGTGGATCTACGGGGCGAGTCCGCTGCTGACCGACGGCCAACTGATCATTCCGTTCCTCCAGCGTGACGAAATGCCCAACGACTACCCGCTGTTCGACGGTAAACCCGAACGCGATTCATTCTTACTGTCGCTGGATCCGGCGACGGGTAAGACCTTGTGGAAGGCGGCGAGAGAGACCGATTCCACGAAAGAAAGCCACGAAAGCTATGCCACTCCTTTCCCGTATCGCGGAGCCAACGGCAACGAGATCGTGGTGGTCGGCGGCGACCACGTCAGCGGACACAATCCGAAGGACGGTTCCGAATTATGGCGCGCTCGCCTCTACAGCAAGCGCGATGACTGGTACCGCATCGTAACGTCACCCGTCGCTCTGGACGGTCTCATCTACGCCAGCGGACCGAAAGGCCAGCCAGTCGTCGCGTTCAAGGACGGGGGTAAAGGCGATGTCACCGCAACCCATAAAGTCTGGGAATTCACCGAAGCGCCCACCGATTGGTCCACGCCCTTGGTGTACAAAGGAAAACTGTTCGTGCTCGACGGTGGGAAACGAATTCTGTCCCGGCTCGATCCCAAAACCGGCACGAAGGAGTGGTCCGGCAAACTCGAGACAATGGACCAAATCTGGAGTTCGCCGACGGGTGCAGACGGCAAGATTTACCTGCTCAGCGAGAACGGAACCGTGTTGGTCGTTTCGGCCGGTGATTCGTTCGAAATTCTTAATCGACTCGAACTGGATGAAGGGCCCGCCCGATCTTCAGTGGTCCCCTTCGACCGCGGTATTCTCGTCCGCACCGGCAAGAATCTCTATTGCTTCGCGAAAAAGTAGCACGGCTCCGCTTGTCCCTCACTGGATCTTCCGTCCACTGTCCAACCCCGATGTATTGCCGCTTCGGCTGGCTCTGCGCTTTGTGGCTCGGGGTGTTCGCTCTGACTCCGGTCCGAGCCCAGTCGTCGCGCGGCGACATGACCCTGATCAATGGTCGGATCTATTCTGATTTGGGACTCTGGGGCGCCAAGCAAGGATTTCGGAGTCGATGGAATCCCACGACCGGCGAACTACGCATGACCAACCGCTGGGCGAGTCTGGAATTCAAGACCGATACGGCCCGCGTCGAATACGACGGTACGCTGTTGTGGCTGGAATACCCGGTCGCGGTTGAACGCGGGCGTCCTTACATCGCCCAACGAGATCTCGATCTGACGTTGATGCCCTTGTTGAAGCCCGGTAAACTTCCGACCGGACGACATATTCGCCGCATCGCCCTCAGCGCCGGCCATGGAGGAAAAGATCCCGGTAATATGGAAGGTAGCCGCCAGGAGAAAACCTTTACGCTCAAGCTGGCCAAGGAACTTGCGCAACGGCTTCGGGCCGCGGGCTTCGAGGTCATTCAAGTTCGCGAACGGGACGAATTCGTCCCGCTGGATGAGCGACCAGAAATGGCCAATCGTCTCAAGGCCGATCTCTATTTGGCCTTGCACTTCAACGGCGCGGGCAGTGGAGGCGGGAGCAGCTCTGCCCAAGGAGCGGAAACATTTGCGCTCACCCTACCTAATGGACGCTCCACTCATGGGGGAACCAGCTCGGGCCCTCAACCGGGCAACCGATTCGACCGCGACAACCTGCTGCTGGCCTATCAAATCCATCGGGCGGTTCTAAATTCCATGGACCTGATGGACCGTGGCGTGAAGCGGGCAAATTTTGCCGAGTTGCGCGGCACTCGGATGCCAGCCGCGTATCTCGAAGGCGGGTTTATGGATCATCCGGATGATCTGCGGCGAATCGTCAGCGACCGCGAGCGGGGTAAACTGGCTGACGCCATTGTGGATGGCATCCAAGCCTACAAACGGCTGGTAGAGCGGGAATGAACGCCGAAACGTACCACCGGCGGGAGCGCGGGCGGCCTCGCCCGCGCAAGGGCAGAGCAACCACCGCTGAAACTAAATGGAAACAGGTTGGGACAAATCGCTCAATGCCCGTTGGTGGTGATGGGCGGCACTCTTCCCCCTCGGCACAACCTTTGAGCCTTCGCGCGGGCGAGGCCGCCCGCGCTCCCGTGGTTGCGTTCCGCACTGCTAACCCGCCGATTATTTGTCTCAATATCCAAATGCCTCTTGCCCCGAAGGCGGGTTTTCCGGCAGTTAACGCCACACCAATTTCTTGCCATGAGTAAAAAATCGTCGGCCGCCGCCGCTCCCAACAATTTCCCAAAACTCCATAATGCCATGTGGCCTGGCCTCGTCGGCAAGGGCAGCCCCGGGGCCGAGCCGTTCATCGACCTGGACACGATGCTCGACCTCACCGCCCGCGCCGAGGTGAACGGCGCCAAGTTCGATGGCGTAGACCTCTTCCTCTACAACCCGCACATCGACATCGATATCTCGGACGACGGCCTGAAGAAGCTCGCCGAGAAAATCCAGAAGAAGGGCTTCGCGGTCGGATCAGTCGTGGCCCCGGTGTGGTTTGACGGATCGGCCATGGGCTCCGAAACCCAACGAGCCAATTGGGTGACGGCCGTCCGCAAAGCCTGCCACATCGCCCAGCGATTGCGCGAAATCGGAGTCCGGAAGTACGGGATCGTACGAATCGATTCCGCGGCGCCCGTGACGGAGTGGGACAAGGATCCCAAGAACAACACCAAGCGAATCGCCGCCACGTTTAAAGAAGGAGGTCGAGTCGCCAAAGATCATGGCGAACGCTTGGCCGCGGAAGGCGAGATCTGTTGGGCCGGGATGCATTCTTGGAAGTACATGATTCAAACTTTGGAAGCCGTCGGCATGCCCAAGGTTGTCGGATTCCAAGCCGATATGGCCCACACGTTACTCTACACGCTCGGCTATAACGCGCCGGAGCACCGCATCGTTCCGGAGAATTTCCATTGGGAGCCGGCGGTGTTCCATCAGGCCATGAAGAAAATGACCGATGCCCTCCGACCGTGGACGATCGATTTTCACGTGGCCCAGAACGACGCAACCGTCAAAGGCTCTGGTGACCATGAGAAAACGGGCAAGCACTGCCCGGTTACGGACCCCAACGGCAAGCTCAACGTCGGACGCGACGCCGGTTATTGGTTGCGCGACGGCCAAGGCAAAGTGACCAAGAAAACCCGGCACATCTGCTGGGACGGTTGCATGTTCCCGAATGAAATGCTGATGAAGCAGGAGACGTGGAACAACATTCTCGCGGCGATGCTCCAAGTGCGCGAGAACCACGGCTGGCGGGAGTGACGCAATTGTCGAGGAAAATGGGGAGCGCGGGCCGCCGGCCTGAAGTGTTCGGCGGCTCGCCGAACACTTCGTTCCACCAATTCTTTGTCACTGTTTGGGGGGAAGAAGATGGTGCGTTGAAGTCGTCGGCGGGCCGCCGGCGCTCCCCGTCCTATTGC
>DLVS01000695.1 GCA_003445095.1 Verrucomicrobiales bacterium | reverse complement strand
ACGTAGAACTGATTCAAGTTGGCGGCAGCCAGAGAATCGGCGCGGACGGACACATAAACGTGGTCCGCGGTGCGCCCCTGAGCTGCCATGCTCGTGACGCAGTACCCGTGGGTGAAGGTGCGAAACTCCGGCGGAATCGTGCGCCCACCCACGAGGTCCAAAGTTCCGTCGGCGCGGATAGCGCGCACTTCGACGCATTTTCCGTTAATCAGGCCGTGGGTTTTTAAGTTTCCCTTGAGAAGCAGCTTTTCACCCGTGGCTACCGGTAATTTCCCGGATTCGAGGACGTCGAAGCAGTCCGCCTGCTTTCGGGTCAGCTTGACCTGAGTTCCGTCCGCTTTCTTAGCAATCATCGCCTGATCTGCCGTTTCCAAGACCCGCAGACACTCTCCGCGCGCGATTTCCGCCGTGCTCCGATGAAACCCCAGGACCAGCCCTCGGCGGTAGTTTCGTAGGTCGCGCTTTTGGGCTCGGGTCCAGTTTAGCGAGGTGTGATTCTCAACGAGAGTGTCTTCTTGCCCAAGCTTGTTGTGCTCCTTCAATGCGCCGCGAACGTCTTCGGTGATAGATTGGATTTCTCGCCAAGTCGGACTCACGATCAACGCCGATTTGCCTCGGGTGACCGAGCTCAAGTAGCCGGCCGCGAGTGAGTGGCTAGCCTCGTCGTTTTCTTCGTGAAGCGCCCCGATGGCATCCAACCGCGACAATCCAAGGATGCCGTTGCCGGCCGCGAAAGCATCAATCGCTTCCCGATAAGCGTGGCTCTTTTGCCGGTTGTTTTGCAGCAGATCAGCCGATTGCATCGCACTGCGCTCTTCGAGGAGGCGAAGAGCATCACCCGCTTCGACCGAGGTGTGTTGCCGCGTATCGCCGCAGAGGGCCACGCGGCAGTTTTGGGTTCGGGC
Source organism: Verrucomicrobiales bacterium (assembly GCA_003445095.1). GTDB lineage: Bacteria > Verrucomicrobiota > Verrucomicrobiia > Limisphaerales > UBA9464 > UBA9464. The sequence goes on along the minus strand of DLVS01000695.1, from coordinate 14,421 downwards.
GACTCTCAGCATCTGCAGCATGTCGCCAACCGAGATGAGGCCCGCTTCATCCACCATGAGGACTGCGCCGCGCGATTGCTGCTGAAATTCCGGCAGCGCCAGGAAACTCTGCATGGTCGCGGCCCAAGAGATTCCGCGTTGGCGCAGGGAGTCGCACGCGGCGGTGGTGGGCGCAAGCACCACGGCCTTGCGGTTTACCTGACTAACGCCCTCGGCAATGCTGCGGAGAAGTTCGGTTTTACCCGATCCAGCGACACCGCGAATTCCGATTACCCAGTCCGGTGAATTCATCACCGACCGAAGGGCGTTCTTCTGTTCGCGGTTGAGGGGAACTTCAGTCCGAACGTTGGGATTGATCGGACCGCTTTGTCCGATTCCCGAATTCACCAAGCCGAGCATCTCCTGCTCGCGGCGAATCATCTCGTGAGTGGTGAGCGATTCTTCGAACTCAACGAACTCAGACCGGCGGGCGAGTTCTTCGTCGATGGCTTCCATTTTGAGCGCGCCATGGCTGTACGCCATGGCCGTTTGTTGGAACGCGTAAAGCGGGACGACGGATTTGCGTTCGAAGAGGTGGTCGCGCGCGTAACTGACCGCGTCGGCCGCTGAGACAGCAGGCGCTTCGACGGCTTGGGAAAGCGCTTGGGAAATGGCCGGAGCCGACGACGAATTGGTCTTTGGAACCAGACTTCGCAAGGTAGCAAGCTCTTCGGCCGTAATCTGGCTTAGTTGGTATTGCCGGATTTCCTCGGGACTTTGGTTCAGATCCTTCCAGTCCCGCGTTGTCTGAGCCAGGGTCGCCCGTGCGTTGTTCGAGAGCGGTTTTCCAATCTTTCCGGAGACGATCTTCTCAGCGTCCAGGATGGCCTTGCGGCGCTTACTGAATCGCTCGAGAAGCTCCTCGGGAATTCCGTCAATTTCGAAGCCATGGGCAGTGGGCCGGAGCTGGTAGCCCAACTTCCTTAGACCAGCCGCCATTTCGCTTCGGTAGATTTGGGTAAAGAGATTGATCCGGTCGAACATCTCCCGGGTCTGCAGCGCCTTCCACCGATTCTCGACCGAGTCCCAGGTGGCGTTGAAGACAACAAAATGGGTGTGCAGGCCCGGGTCGAGCGCGCGTGAAGTGTGGTGTGTGACGCGGGCGGCAACGATTTCTCCGGTCCGTCGTTCGCCGTCGGCGCCTCCTTTTCGAATGCGCGTGGCGGCCACAGATTCAGCCTCCGTCATCGCCACGCAGCTCGACCGCTCGTGAAGCTCGACCAACCGGTGGTCACCTCCGAACTCCACCATCAAGGAGACGCCTTTGACCGCATTGGCGACAAAATCGTAGCAGACTCGACGGTCTTGGCTTCGATGCCGGACGGTCAGCTTCTCTCCGGTCAGGGGATGTAAATTGTCACACAAGCATTCGAAAGCTTCCTGTGAGACTTCCATTCCCGGCTCCAATCCCAAGCGAGCGCATCCCTTTCCAAACCATTGAACTGAGCTCTGACACCCCTGCGAATAATACTCGGAGCGCGCCAAATGCTCCGTGTAATACTTCTTCGCGGTTTCAGCATTCTTCATTGGCCGCACTGTAATCATCGTTGCCCTCCCAGACTCTCAATCCGCCAGACACCAACCCCTATCTTCGATAGGGACTTCCTCGCGGCTTTAGCGGCGAAACCAACGCCAGCGGTACCACTCCGAAATCGAACCGTCCGCTTCCCGCGGCGGCAGCGTTACCTTTCGAAAACCGTCTTCGGAGTGGACTAGAACGCACTGGTTCTTTCGAAGTTTCCTAAGTTTGTTAGGCTTCACGCGGTACTCATCCTGATCGCGGACTGATTCGGTGATACGTCCACCATGGGAACTGAGGCTGCGAACTAGTTGATCTTTCTTACCTAGAAAATCAGCACTCTCTCTCGCATCCACTTCGTCTGCCGCTGTAAAGATGAGGCGGCTGCGCATGTTCAATGTGTAAACTCGGGCTCGGTCGAGTCCCAACACGGGGACCAACGAAGTGGTGCTCTGAGTCGCGGCGATCACGGCGAGTTTGGCTTCGCGGACGACGTCGATGACGTTGTGGTCGCTCATGCCATGTTCGCTGGTGGTTACGAAGTGCTGGCATTCGTCCACTACCAACACCAAGAGGTTCGCCTCGTCCCGAACCGCCTTCGGCGCATCGAAACGCGTGAGCGCGTGATTGAAGAACAGCAGCTTTAAGAATGTGCCCACGAACCGCCGCTCCGTCTGGTAACGCTGCGGCATGGAGATGCAGACAATCTTGCCGCGGTCCACGTCAGCGAGGTCGAAGGTCGAATCCCGGCAAAACACCTCGGCAATCTCCGGGGAGGTGAAATGATGGAGATAGTTTCGGACGGTGCCCGTCACGCCGGCCAACTGCTCTGGCGGCTGAGCGAGGTATTGCTCGAAATGCTCGACCAGAGCCGGAGACTTGATCTGGCGCAGAGCGCGCTGGGTATCGGCGGGGTTGACCAGGAGATTGTGGGCGTTCTCCAGGGTGACTTGGAAACCAGCTTCGTGCAGCGCTTCCAATGCCTTGGCTATGTGGATTTGGGCGGCACTGCGAAAAAAGCTTTGCTCATGCTGATTTCCCATCGCTACCGCGGTATCCACGACGCATTGGGCGAGCGTTGCGAAGGGGAGCGCCCGGTTGCCGACTAAGTTGAATCGGTGCCGAGGCTTTGGCGCGACTTCGAGGAGGATGACGTCTTCGGCGCGCCCTGAATTCCGGGCAATGTCTACGATTACCTCATGCAAGACGCCTTTCTCATCGACGCACAGCCCACCGAATTCTTTGTCGTTCCTAAAGAGTTCAAGAAGCAAAGCCACAATCCCACTGCGCGTCTTTCCAGAACCCGTTGCGCCCGTGATCAGGACATGCTGACACAGTTGTTGCCTGGTCCACCGGAAACCCTTGAGGCGTATAATGGCAGCCTCTCGCTTTAGGGAGAGTAACCAAACCAGCGCAATCGTTCCCAGGATGACGCCACTCGCCCAGCTAGCGATGACGGCCAGAGTGTTCACGGCCGAATTTCCAGATGGTTCCCGACCACGACCATGCGGCCGGACTCAGGGCGGCCACTCATGCGGTTTCGAACCACAGCATCGCCGATGTGTTGATAGATCGCGTCCACCAAGGGGCGAGCTCCCAATTTCGAAGAAAATCCGACGACGCACAGAAAATCGACCACCTCATTGCCCGCCGTGAGCAAACGTCCTTGGGTTGCGTGCCACGCCAAGCAGTCCTTGAGGTGCAGCATGCCAATCCGCCGCATACTGTCTGGGTTCAGCGGCCAAAAGACGAATGCAGGCAGGAACCGTGCGACGAGTTCAGGACGGAAATGGCGCTGAATGCAGCGCAGCACGTGCTTCTCCAGGGTGACGAAGGAGAGGTTTTGCCGGCCGACAATTTCCGCTGAACCCAGGTTGGTCGTGGCAATGAGATAAAGCGGCTGCAGATCCAAGGTTTCGCCATTGGCGAGCGTTAAGCGGCCGGCATCCGTCATCGCCATGAGGAGTGGCAAAAACTCCGGATTGGCCTTCTCCAGTTCGTCGAAGAGCCAAACGCCTTTGGGAACGGTCGTCAGTGCTTCCCCGAAACGACCGCGGTCCCCGTGGCGATCACCCAAGAGATTCGAGACCGCCTCGACGGTCCGAAACTCTCCGCAATCGAAACGGTAGAAAGCTCCCTCGCCGAAAATGAGCCGCGCAAGGTTCTTTGCCGTCTCGGTCTTGCCAACGCCCGTTGGCCCGGCAAACACCATACAGCGTTCCCTTCCCAAGGCGGGAACAGCGCCCATTTCGCGACGAACCGCCGCCGCGGCAATTCGATCAAGAACATCCGCCTGGCCGCAGATTCTTCGCTTCAGCTCGGGGCCGAGTGATTTGAGGCGTTCGACATCCGCCGCCTTGTAGGAACGAGACATAGAGGTAGCCCATGCACGGCATGCGCCCCCTTGCTATCCTTCCAATCCCTCCTGTTGGTTCCGCCTGTAAGCCCTCAGACTTACCGAATCCCAGTTCCACTGATTACAAATGGGCCGACTAGGTTTACTGCGTTCCGAAATTCCGCATCGCCCCCAGTGGAGAGCCGCTTCAGCTCAGTAGCTTGAAGCTCCCTCAGGGCCAAGGCAGGCTCCTTGCCCGCGAAGAGCTTGGAATAGTACTTCTCAAAAAACTGGGAAGCATAACTGTCCTCAACCAGCCATAACGACGCCACCACATTCCTGGCCCCTGCCAAGTGGAATCCGCGTCTAAGAGAATACATCCCCTCGCCAGGGCTGATTGGACCGCTGCCCGAGTCGCACGCGGACAAAGTAACCAATTCTGTCGAACGCAGATTCAGTTGCGCCGCTTCGAAGCCGGTTAGTAAACCATCGTCGCCCGGCTGGGCGACGCCAGAGGTTGTCCAAGAATCCAACCCCTGATTTCCTCCGGAGAATCCCAACGCGGCCCGAAAAGGAAGTAGCTCGCGGTCCATTTCATCCCGCAAGTGGCGCGCCAGCGCAGGCATGAGGTTTGTTCCAGTAGCTTTGGGCATCGGAATCACTACTCCGTGAGTTGCTACGTGAAGCAACCGAGGCGATGAGAGCCGAGAAAACGACGTTTCGCTGGCGCGTCCACCAAGGTTGGCGGAAACTGTGTACCCATGCGCCCTCCCAATTTTCTCGATAGCTGCCACTTCATTTTTCGTGTGCGGCAGGGGCTGAAAGTTCAAACCGGTGATCCCTCTTCCATCAGCATCTCGCTTTCCGTACGGGATATCGCCCCAAAGCGACATCGTCCGCTCCTGAGATTGAGTTGGTGGTGGGCCAAGAAGTTCCCGACTCGTCGCGACGGTGCGGATCGTGAACTGTTCTGCCAGGAAACTCTGGCCGTCAAACAACGCGGCAAATGACAATCGGTTCAATTCCCCATCCGGTGAAATTATGACCTGAGTTGTTTCCTTGGGAAGGACCGCCGCGACGGGTCCCCACAAGTTTTTATACAACTCCACCGAAAGGGCCTTGAACTCCTTGGGCTGATCTTTAGCTGCAAACAAACTTGTCCATTTGCGGATTCTCCCGTCGATGACCTCGGCCTCGCCAAGAGGAACCCACCACAACCGGTTCCGAGCCAGGATCGCGGCCCCATAGTAATCATACAGCAAATTGGTCCCACCCCGATCAGGGGTGTAACGAGCAAAATCAACAATGACCGTCGCGGATGGTAATGCGCTCGCGATTTTGGATAAATCGACCATGCCGTACTGGGCGGAGTCAGTGAGTCCGGCCGCTAATTGTCGAATGGACTCCACCTGAGTTTTTGTCTTTATGTAAGCTTCATAAAATGGCGCTGGGTGAAAGGCCGCTTGGCTGGCGCGACTTCCTACTGGGCCTGGAAGCCTGACGTCGAGGGCATCGACCTGCAAACGAGCAAGTTCTGCGGTCAGTTTCCACAAATCTGCTCTCCATTTGGCTACCGCCGGGTCGGAGCTTTGGGCAATGGCACGCTGCATCCGAGTCTCGCGATCCATCACCAGGCCCTTCAGGGACGCAACGATTTGGGCCATGGTTTGTGCGTTGGTGAGCGCAGTAGCCGGAATCTCAAGCCGCTTAAAACTCGTTATATGGCCAGGCAATGCTCCTGCCTCAAACGACTTGTTAATCTCTCGAAGTTGCGCCTCACAAAAGTCTCGCGGGTTGCGAAGGTATGAGCCCGCTAGTCCGGCACTCGAAATCCGTTCGAATGCTTTAGGGTCAAGACGCGAAGTCTCTTCTAATAGGCGGCGATCTACATTGCGAGGGTCGGCAGGGATCGACGGCCGAGTGAAGGGATTTGTGCGAAGCTGGGGTGATACGGGATTCCCTTGATCAGAACGCTTCGACGCCTCCAGCCGCCGCTGGTAATCCAGAAGTGATTCCCCAGGAACGGGCACCACGAGCGATGCCTGGAGTGCGTTTGTATATTCGGACAGTAATCTTTGGCTCTCCTCAGCCGAATAGCCACGCTGCTGCAGAGAGTCAATCGCCCGTTTATTTGCGAGTTCCACGATGGCTTGAAGCGATGGGTTGTTGCTGAGTGCCGACAAAGCATACTCAACCGTTTCTTGTCTGTTGAAATCCGCTTGCTGGAGAAGAGCCGCACCGGCGGGGGTGCTCTGGAGAAGAGTCAGCACCTCGAGTTGGGACATTGTCTTTAGCTTATCGACTCCAATATTAATTCCAAAATCGGTCAATACTTGATCGATTTGTTGTTTTTCTTGGGTTCTTGACACCGCCTGAGCCTGCGCATCTAGAAGGAGCGAATTGGCAATGAGCGCGGGTTCCGAATTCTCGGGATACAAACGAATCGTGGTGGTGAGAAGATCAGTGAATAGTGGAAGGTGATCTGAAGCCTTGCCCGATTCTAGTAACGCTTCGCAGTAGGCCCTCAAGGAAGAGAGGGTATTGGTGTGAACGGGGCCAAGATCATGCAATCGACCTTCGTAGGCTGTTTTAACAAGATTTAGACGGCTGTCTGATCCGTCGTCCCCGCGCGCTACGGCTGCATTGTGTAGAACTTCTGCCGTTATAGGCGAGACAGGGCGAGTGGAAGCTTTGTAAAGAAGAAACGCAATCAGCGCAGCCAGGCCGGTGAGAGCAAATCCAATACAGATGAGATTCGAAATCCTGGAGCGTTTCGGGGCAGTACTCATTGTTAGTTAACGTTTGGGAAAAGCCATTACCGTCTGGATTATGGAATGAAGGAAGCCTCTACGGAGTTGGTTCCAACACCTCGGATTTCCAAAATCCCGCTGAGCAATGCTCCGAGGATTTTATTGGGTGATCCATCCGCAGAATTGGTCACCTGAACGTTGCCCTGCAAACGACCGCTGCCATCTCCTGTCTGTAAATCCACTTCAAAACTTACCACACCGGCGCCAGGGACGGTCGTTCCCGGCTCGAGTGAACCGGTAAACGGGGCTCCGGCACCGGTCAGTTGCAAATGGCGATTGCGAATATCGATCTGCAAAGTAGGGGGTAGACTGGAGTTCCTAAAGCCGCCCGGTTTAAGCTGAAGGGTGGTTCTACCGCCTAGGGGAATTAACGAAATGCTCAACAGCACCAAGGCTGCCACTCCTGTAGTCAGAGAAAGGGGCCGCCACCAGGTGCTAAGAAATTTTTGCACCAGGCTCTTATGTTCTGCCGCATTGGCAGAATGGGGCGGAGAAAATGAAGATTCTTCGGCCAGCGACTCAATCACTTCCCAGCTTCGACGGAGCTCACTTTCCGTAAGATAAGAGGCGACGTACGCCTCCACGGCTGCCTCTCCCGCCTTAGGTAGGTTCTTGTCGGATTCAGGGAGGTTATCCATGACGTGTCCTCAATTGAGTCGGGGCTGCCTTTGCTTTCTGCTGTTCCAGATTCTTTCTGGCGGATTCTTCACATTCCTGGATCCAGTAGGTCACATTAGTCCGGTGAATTCCCAGCGCGTCGGCGATGTCTTCCTGCTTGAATTGCTGTCTTTGAAGATAGAGGAAGTCGCAGCTTCGAGCGCACTGTTCGGCTTCAGAATCCCGCCTACCGCATCGGGATTTGGGCGCTCCCACTAGGCCCTCGTTTTCAATTTTAGGCGGATCTTCCGTCCAGAGGTGGGCCACTCCCAGTTCGGCTTCCACCTGAGTGAGCCTTTCCGGCGGGAGGCGCCGGAGTGCGTATTCTTCGCGTTTGGTTTGTTCAAATAGCCACAAAGCCACGGTGGCACCGTCCCAAAGTTTTCTGGGAAGGTGTTTTTCAAAGTCGCGGTCGCTTATTTTTCGAAATGCCTTCGCATAAAAGCTGCGGCGAACTCGCTCGGCGATAACACGAATCTTTTGTTGGTCATCGGCGGCGTGGCAAGCGTGACGGATGAGAAGAGAATCCAAGACCCCGCGGCAACTTGTGTATTCTGCCCAGTCTGGGTCCGCCCATTTGTGAGTACGCGTTAGAGTCCGCTTTCGGATCAAACGCAAGAAGGCCCACAGTGGTTGCTCCCAGTTCGGCCGGGTAGGATTTGGATCTGGCATGTTCCGCAGGGGGAGATTCCCCGAAAGACCGGATCGTTTGTCAAGCCGCCTGGGCACAATCAGAAACCGGTACGGAATGCAATAGCTTGGCGGAAATAATATCCAGATACAGCGTAAGTATTTGATTATGAGTTGTTAAGAAACCTGGCATTCGCCGCGGTTGGCGGGCTTTTGTGGGGGTTAAGGCGCGAGAATTCAATGACGCGCCATGTTAGAAAATTCTTCTAAATCAAGCGTTTCAAACAACACCTCGGTCGCTCCGATACAGAAATCGGAAGGTCATGCGTCCGGAGAATACCCTCAGCCAGAAGCCAATCAATGCGCTGAAGAAGGTGCTGAACTTTCGGCAATAGCCAAGTCTTACCTCCTGAACCGTGAGAAGTTAATCCGCCTCGCGATCTCCCGCGGAGTCGCGGATCCGGAAAGCCTCGTTCAAGACGTGTACGAGAGCTCCGACGGATCGCCGAAGAGCCTAGAATTCATCCGCCACCGTTTTTGGTGCCGTTGTTGCACTGCTTGGACGAGGCAGATCCGGGAAGAGAACCATCGATTCTATCTTCCTGAGGAATCGCTGCGTCAGATCGGTGCCAGCAAAGACCACTTCGAAGAGATCCAGAACAACGAAGAGGTGCGTTCATTGTTGGAACGTCTGTCGGCAACGCACCGCGAGGTGCTCGACCTTCACTACTTAGAGGGGATGAGCATCGCGTCTGTCAGTCGGCGCATGGGAAGAACCGAGGGAGCAGTCAAAGGCCTTCTTTTTCGGGCGCGGAAGGCAGCAAAGGAGGTCCTTCGTGTCTTACGAGATCCATGAGTTGGGATTTCTCAGTAGCCATGCATTGAGGCCGGTGGATTTCTGCGAACCTCTTGCCAGGCGAGTGGGATTATTCATTGGGCGGTAGCGTCGCTCAAAAATGAAGTAAACCAATATGCTCCATCAAGTCAGTCCTCTCTTTGGCGCAGTCCAGGTGCTGCCTGTTATCTCTCAATTCTTAGATTTTATGTTGGTCGTAACCTTAATTTTTGGAATTCCTAAAATTTTGGCTGGCAGCTGGTATCTGTCCAAGGGCCTTAAGCAGGAAGGATTTGCATCGATCATATCAGGATTCCTTACCTGCCTGGCGGTGCCGATCATCAGGATGTTTGCCGGTTGGCTCGGCGTAACTGTGTAACGAGTTCGCGGTATGTCTGAACCGTCTCCGCGAATTACGTCGAGCCTCTCGGCTGAAGAGTCCGAAGGCGGGCTCTTCGGCGTGGCGACCCGTTCGCTCATTTGGGTGGTCCCTATTGCGGTAGTCGCCTTGGGGGCCTTCCTCATTCTTGCCCGCACCAGAAGCGCCGTCTCGGCGGCGCTCCTTTCCATTGCCCCGGCCGCGATTCTGATCGGGGCGGTTCGGTTCATCCAGAATAGTGGTCCAGTCGGCTTCCTCCTCGATCACGTGAGCCAGATAATCAACGGGGGAAACTCGTCCCCATTGCCCAAGCGCGAGCACTTTCAGCCGCCGCTTTTTAGCCCCTTTCCCAATGGCTATCTGTCCGATGGACTCATTGTGTTTGGAGGGCTGAACGGATGGGTCGCGCGGGGTTTCACCATCGAAACTCCTGACTTTCAGAACGCTTCGTTCTCCGAACGAAATCGCGCGCAAGAATGCTGGTCAGCATTCCTGCGAGTCGTTCCGGAAAAATGGCGAATCCAGTTCCGCGTATGTGACGACGAAGCCGGTTTCGCGCCTCGACTACTGGAGTACGCCCAACACACCTCCAGATGCGTTGATCCGGCCGTCCGAAAACTTCGCAACGCCAACTTCGTCAACCTGAGTGGCGCTCTGGAGAAGGGGCAACTCCGGCGACGCCAGCAAACGCTGTTCATAGGATTTCAGCTCTCTCCGGGTGCCGATGGTTCAGTGAGCGAGCTTGAAATGGCGAAGCGGGAGTTCGGGCAGTGCGAGCAGACTCTGCGGCAGTGCTTGGCCCCGATCGGCGCCCGCGTCATGCCGCTGCCCGACCAAGAAGCCTTTCGCCAGTGGGTTGACGCATTCAATCCATCGATTCGGCTGGAGCCCGATTCCGATCCCCTTGCCGGAATCCAACATCCAATCTCTCTGCTGGAGAATGCGTGGCGCTCTGAGCTGCGCGGGCAGGGGAACCAAGGATTTGTCTTGGATGGATTCCACCACCTCTGCTTCACCATAAAACGACTGCCGACGGAAACCTATTTCACCATCCTACATTCCTTGGCCGCAAGTCCCTTCAGCGGTGTCACCGTCACAGCGCAGATTCGGCGACTTTCGAAGGAGCCAATTCTACGAGAGGCCCAGTCCAAAGTTGAAAGGATTCACCACCAGCTTGTCGCCAAACCGGATCAGGCTCTGGCCGTCACCCTGGCGCAGTTAGAAGCCAAGATTCGGCGGCTGACCGCTGAGGGGGTGGTCCCCATGGAGATCGAAGTCATCGTCGGTGTCCGAGCCTCGTCGCCTGAGGAGCTCCGACGCCGGGCCGCCGCAGTCAAAGCCGCAATCCACCGCATGAATGGGGCGCAGCCGTTCGAGGCGACCTTGGCCTCCTCCTCGCGAAGTCTTTTTGCCAAATCGCTGCCCGCGTGGATGTGGAGCAGCCATCATGGTTGTACTCTCTACGTAGAAGATCCGACCGGAGCTAATCTATTACCTTTGGCGGCTTCCTTTTCCGGCCATCCGGGGCCCGTGCATTCGCTCTTTCCTGGCTCGGACGGGGGGTTGGTCAATGTGGTGAGCTTTCTTGGCGAGCAAGAAGCGGAGACCCCACAGCAGCTCGTGGTACTTGGCGGAACAGGAATGGGCAAAAGCCAAGTAGTTACCAAGCTCTTGATCGAGACCTCTGGGATGATCGCGTATACCGCGGTTATTGAGGACGGACTATCCCAAGCCGCACTCAGTAGGGCACTAGGATCTGAACCGCTGATTTTCAAACCGGGCGGAACACAAACGATCAACTTCCTGGATAGCAATGGGCTCCCCAGATCTGCCTTTTGGATATCGACCGCCGCCTCATTGGTGAGCCGGATGCTCGGGATACCCAAAGCCGAGGATAAGGCGGTCCGCCAGCACGCTCTTGTTTCGCGGGAGCTGATGCGAGTCACGGGTGAACACGCCGAAGATTGCTTCCGCCGGTGGCCGCGCGAGCGGCGCGAGGCCGTTCTCAAGGAATGCGCGGCAGTGGTCGCGCGAATCAAGAAGAACCCTCAACCGGTGGCGGATGCCTTTCTTGACCTGAAAGAATTCGAGCGCAGCGATCCTGTAGCATTCGCCGCCGAGCTTGCTGGCTTCTCGGACGCTGATCTCAGGCAACACGAACACGGCGGATCAAGTGAGCTATTCGACCTAGTCTTTGCTCACCTAGCGCCGGGCGAACACCTGACGCTCAGTTCCCTCCGCGAATCTTTGGAGCTGAGCGACGATGAGGATTGTCGCTGGCGGGCAGTGCTTCTGACCCCGTGGTGCCGAGGCGGACCCTATGGACGTCTGTTTGACGGCCCGACCAACATTCCCTTGAGCTCTCGCCTGCTCCATTACGAGATGGGTTTCATCCCCGAAGGCGCCAAGGACCTGAAGAGCATTGTTGCCTTCGCCTCTCTCAACACCATCCGGAACCAGTGTCTGAGTTTACCAAAACTCGCGCGAAAGCGCGTCGTCATCGATGAGATTTCGCGGTTCTTTGATGTGCCGGGCGGCGAAGAGATTGTTCGAGAATTATTCGAAAGCTTCCGCAAGCACAACACGCAGATCATTATCATCGGTCAGCAGTATTCGCGCATCGCCGATTCCTTGGCTCGCCCGGCGATCATGGGAAACGCGAGCGCATGGTTCATCTTCAATACTGGCGACGCCCAAGACATCGCCCGGCTCGGCGCCGATGTGGGACTGTCGCAACTCTCCCAAGAGGCGATCAAACGGTTCGCCCGGCCGGACCAGATGACCGGCCCGAAATACTCCGAGTTTCTTTATCTCCATAAGAGCGCAGGGCAACCGATCTGCGGCGCAGTTCGGTATTACTTGCTGCCGTGTGACCAAACAAAACCATGAAATCCAAAACTGCATTCTCTGCCTTCACGGCGCTCGCCCTGTTCACGGGCTGCGCTGGACTCGAACGTCCCGTCACCGACGCCGCGCTTGGCGTTGGCGGCGGTTATCTCGCGAGCGAACTCAGTGACGGAAATCCCGCGATCACGGCTGCTGGAGCGGTTGGCGGCGTCGTGCTCGGGGAGGGGATTCACGCCCTCAAGACCCGCGCGCAGCGCAAATCGTTTGCCGATGGCTACAACCGCGGCCGCGCCGATGGAATTAAGGCGATCTATTGGGATCTCGTCGAACAACAGCGCAGCGAATCTCAAAAACAGTAAACCGTGAGTCACCAAACCTATATATGAACACTAGTATGAAGTTAACCGGACTCGTGCTCGCCTTCGTCCTTTGCCTTACCAACCTCAGAGGCGCGGGGATTCCCGTGTTCGATGCCGCGGACCTTGCCCAAGCCATTAAGCAGTTCGATCTCACAATGAAGCAACTCGAAGCGGCCCGCGAAGAACTCAAACGCCTGGGCGATCCCGAGTCGGTCAAAATCCCCGAGGCTGCGGCCTTGGTCCAAAGCCTCGGGTTGGAAGGAGCAGGGGAAACCATTGACGAGATCCAGTCCGCGGCAACCGGCATCGCAGGCGCTTGGTTCGACGCCAATGGCATCTTTCGACCTCCAGGCGATACCTTGCAGCGAGCGGACGGGCAGATTGTGCCTCGGTCCGTAGAGCAGTATCGCAAATTCGACGCGCTCGCCGTGGCCGTTGAGAACCTGAAGGAAGTGATGCACGACACGCAGGAGCGGCGTCAAAGTATCCGCGGGCAGGTTAAGGCCACCCAAGAGCAGTTGCGTAAAGCCACCACGGTCGCCGAAGTTGAGAAACTTCAAGCAGTTCTCATTGGGCAAAATTCTGAGCTCGTGGCGATTGAAATGGACCGCGCCGCAGCACTCGGCCGCGTTCTGGTCCAGAACCTTCTCAACGAAACGGACGCCGCCCGACAACGCCAGGCGCATCGTGAAGAGGCAGAGGCGAGCGTGCATCAAGCTACCGACAAGCTCGGAGAAATGTTCAAGGTAGATACTTCCATCGTTCGAATTCCGAGCCCCTTCGAACCGCGAATGCAATCCAAAACTCGGCCATGAATCTGGCCACCGTGTGAGCCTAGAACCACGACTCTCATGTCTCACTTTGAAATTGCTTTCCCGGGCTACGTGCAAGCCTGCGCCGCACTCTTTGAAGACCTCTTTCCGTTTGCGTTCGTCATTATCGTGATTGGGATGGCCTTAGAGTTCTGGGGCGAGACCTCCACCCCGGAAGCTGCTCTCAAGATATTCATCCGTGCGTTTCTGATTCTCCTCTTTCTCCTGCAGTCTTCGGCCATCATCAACGAAGGCCAGGTGATGATTAAAACTTGGCTGGAACAGAACATCCCGGCACGACCTGAAAACGTCGCTGAGCGCTACAAGGAAAGGCTGCGGGAGGCTCAGCAACTAAGCGACCAAGGTAACTCCTCCTTCCTCGGTCAAGTGTGGGATGGCACCTGGTATCAAGCTATCATCTTCGCTGTCCTCACGCTGATCTCTTGGTTTGCGATGGCAATGCTGGCTTTCGTTTACAGCATCCAGCGCGCGGTTCTCCTCGCCTGTTGGGCCATCTCACCCTTGCTCGTTCCCTGCCTCGGCGTGCGTCCCATCTCCTGGATCGGGCTCCAACACATCCTGCGGCTCTTGGGGATAATGCTCTGGCCAGTTGGACTCGCGTTGGCCGCGACCTTTACCGAGGGCCTCATTGAAGTCATCAACAGTGGCACGTCCTTTGCCAATGCCAGCTTTGGCGAAGCCGTTGGCAAGGGACTCACCGGCCTGTTGGGCATTACCGTTTTGGCAGTCTGGATCGTGGTGTCCACCATCCTTGCTCCCCTCTATGTCCAACGCTTAGTCGCGGGCTCCGGTGCGCCAGTGAATACAGTTCTGCAGGTTGGGACGATGGCAAGTGCCGCGTTCGTTTCAACCGTCACTTCGGTCCGAGCTTACCTAGGAGGCGGAAACGACTCGCCCCGTGGGTCAAACTCTGGAGCTCACCAAGCGGCAGCTCAAAGGACCACCTTTGCTACAGAAACGGCCGCCTCCTTCCCGCCTCTACCGCCCTCACCGGCAGAAGCGCCCTTCAGCCCAGCAGATCCCATCGGTGACCAAGCCGCCCAAGCAATCGTTAATCGATTCAAACGCAAAGACACATGAATACACCAACACTGTCCTCTGCATCCGTTTCATTGGAGCAAGTAGACGAGACTCGTCGATTTGCCGAGTTTTCCCGATTCCTGGCGGACAAGGATCGC
>DLVS01000694.1:5493-6118 GCA_003445095.1 Verrucomicrobiales bacterium | reverse complement strand
CAACGCCATCGGCGTTATTGGAGAGATTTTTGTCCTCCGGATCGTCGACGACGTGCATTTTGATCGCCTCAACTTCGTTGTCCAGGCTGCTCGAGTGAGGCAAGACGACGACGATCGAATCGCCCGTCTTGATTTTCCCGGAAGAGCGAAGTCGCGCCAAGGCACCTGTCACGCAACCCGCGGGATCGTTGCCACACGCGGGCATGACCACGGGGTGTACTCCTCGAAGCAGCGTCATTTGGCGGGCCAGCGATTCGCCATCACAGAACGCAAAAATCGGTGTGGTGTTCGGCCGCAACCAAGCCGCGGTTCGGGCGAGTTGACCGTCCCGAGTGAATACCATCAATCCCGCGGCCTTGAGCTTGTTGGCCAAATCGACGGCGCTTTGCATGAGCATTTCGCGGGGAAAACGCAGATGGGCATCCAAATGATAATTCGCGCCCCCGCTGCGTTCGATGCGTCGCGCGATTGTATCCATGACGGTCACACACTCATTGGGATGTCGTCCCACTGCGGTTTCCCCACTGAGCATGATACCGTCGGCCTGCTCGAACACCGCGTTCGCGACGTCAGTGATCTCTGCCCGGGTCGGAAATGGGTTCTCGATCATGCTCTCGAGCATCTG
>DLVS01000694.1:0-5459 GCA_003445095.1 Verrucomicrobiales bacterium | reverse complement strand
AGCATCTGCGTGGCGACGATCACGGGGTGCCCGTGATGGAGACAATGTTTCACAATCCGGCGCTGAATGATGGGTAAGTCTTCGTAGGGGCACTCAATGCCCAGATCGCCTCGCGCCACCATGACGGCATCGGCTGCTTGCGCAATTTCGGCGAAATGTTCGACGGCGAATTGATGCTCGATCTTGGCAACGATCGTCGGCCGAGTCGAAGCACCCGCCAATAGCGCGCGCAGTTCGCAGACATCATCCGGATCGCGCACGAAACTTTGCGCGAAGAAATCCACGCCAACTTCGAGGCCCAACGCGACGTCAGCCCGATCTTTTTCCGTTAACGCCGGCAACGAGACGCGGATGCCGGGCAGATTGATATGCCGGCGGCTGCCGAGCAATCCGTCGTTCAGAACTTCACATTCGACCCAGGTGTCTGATTTCGCCGCAATGCGCATGCGCAGTTCGCCGTTGTCCACGAGCAAGACTCGCCCTACCTCTACATCTCGCGCGAAGTTCTCGTAATTCACGCTGGTCGTCTTCACCCCGGTCGGTGGCGTGCCATTCACGGTGAACACAAAGGGCTCGCCCGCCGTGAGCGGTAGTGGCGCGACGAGATCACCGGTACGGATCGCCGGCCCCTGCAAGTCCAGCATGATGCCCGCCGTGACTCCGTGCTCCAAAGCGGATTTCCGCAACGTGGGGACGCTGGTGCGGACCCATTGTGCTGATGCGTGGGAACAGTTGAGCCGGAAGACTGAAACCCCGCGCTCCAACAAGGCGGCGATTTGCCCCGGCGATTCGGTCGCTGGGCCGAGTGTGGCAATGATTTTGGTCCGGCGCATGCCGAAGTCACGCTATCGCCGACGGGCGGAAGCCGAAAGCCTTTACGGTCGGATGGCCGGACCTTCGGAAAGTAGCCTTGCTTCCCGATTTATCTCGCGTCGTGAGCTTCGCGAAGTCTGTGGCCGCGGCTGGAGGAGGCAACCCAGGTATCGCTGCAATTGGCTTCTGTTCGAAAGGCGGGTTTGACTCCCCACCAACGGGTCGAATCATCGCGCGAATGGCTTCGAAGAAACAACCAGCACTGCCGGAGGCGCCGTCGCCGCACAATTGACTGACGACCGATGAAGATGAAATCAATCGCCGACGGCGGTGGCCGACGAATTGGAGAAAGTCTGATCGGACCGGCGTGATTTTCGACTAAAACGAGACTTATCTCATGGGCCACTATTGCCGCATCTGTGATCGAATGCGCGCCAACGAAAGATTCGGCGGACGCGGCCATCGAATCCACATCTGCCGCGATTGCCAACGATTACCGAGGTCAGAATTGGATCGGATAGAGCGACTGGACGAACTCCGAGGATTTCTCGATCAGTCCAACATTTCGGAGCGGAACCGGGAGAGTCTCAAACTCCTGGCCGCGCACGAATCCCCAGAAGTGCGAACGCTCGCGGCGCTGGTCGAGGACGTCGCGCGAGTGCATCCAAGGAGGCGTCGTCGATTTTCGAACCTCGCTCGAAACCATCCTGACCTCTTGAAGCGGATGATCAGCATCTTGGGTGACGAATGGTGGGATGAGGTCTCCGTTCGGTTTATTGGCTCAAACACCGACGACTTCGACGAATTTTACTCCCTGCCTCAGCCCGACCAGGGAATCGATTCCGAATAAACCAGCGCCATCGTCCGATTCACGACAATATTGACGGTGAGGCAGGTATTGCCGACCCAATTGGAATTCGTTCTTGGCGGGACTCGGCCCGTCTTATTTCAGCACCGCGGCACCGTTGCCTTCGTCGAAGTACATGGCGCCATCAACCTCCAACGTCTTGAGATATTGGTTCCATTGCATGAATCCCGAACGGCGGCTGGCCTCCAACTTCTGTTCCTTCACCTCCGGCAACGGCCCTGTGTTACTGACGAGTGCTTCGCGCAACACTCGGCCGTCCATCGGCTCACGAGGCTTGATTCCGAGAAGATAGAGAACGGTCGGCGCGACGTCGATGTTGCCGCTCGGTGTGTCGCTAAGGAAACCCTTCTTAAAATCTGGCCCTGACGCGACGAGCGTATTGTTCATGTCGTAACGGCTGAGTGACCCATGCGTCCCGGCGTTTCGGCTACCCCCAGTCGCAATTAGCATCCCCGGTGCACCGGTGTCGCTGAGCGTCGGATCCCAGCGCATGGAGACGACCAAATCCGGTGCATTGGTGGTGCCGGGATAACGAATCGCGTTCATCGGAAATGTGCCTTCGATCTCGAGGCGCGAAAAAATCACGCCGGTGAAATCGCTGGTCTGGAGCGCTTCGACAGTTTTGCGGATCACGTCTTCTCGTTGGCCGATGACATGAATCAGGGCCGAGCCGCCTAGTCCTGTCACCAGCACGTCACCGGGCTCCGGATTGTCGAATTTGCTGTGCGCATTCAACCCACGCCGACGCAGAGCCTCCGCCACATCCACTCCGCGCAGAATCGTGGAGAATCCGTGATCCGAAACCACCAGGATGTCCGTGCGATCGTACACACCCTTGTCTTTCAGCACCTTGATTACTTCGCCCAAGTTCTTATCGCTGGCTTCGATGGCGGACAATGCTTCCGGAGCGCCAACTCCTTTGGCGTGTTGGGTGACATCGGGGTCGCTCAACCAGAGCAGAGAGTACTTGGGAACTCCCTTTTTCCAGAGGCCGCGAGTCAGGGCCTTCGTGGTCCAGCCATCGGAAGCGACGTTGGGCGAGGTGAAAGCATCCGGAAACGCTTTGTCGTCGTTCGCTTTCACGAGCGGATCAAGTCCAGCGCGGGGTAAGGTTAGGCCGCGGAAGAGCGTGACGGAATTGCTGTGCGCCGCGGTGTCAGTACGACGGGGCGAACGATCATGCATCAGCGCCACCGCCTTGGTCCCGGCGACGTACGTGTGAAATCCGGCGTCCTGGATTAGCTCCGCCACGGTATCGACGGCGATGTATTGGCCATTGGACAACAGGTCGCCGCGGCGGACGGTATCGAGCGCCTCCGATCCGATCGCGGACTGCGAGTTCAACTCCGGGTGAAAATCGCTGTTGGCGAGGATGCCGCTGTGACCGGGGTACATGCCGGTGGCGATCGCGGTGCCGTTGACGATCGTGGTGCTGACGTAGACGCAGTGGTTACGTCGAAAAAATACGCCGTTGGTCGCCAGTCCGTAAAGGTTGGGTGCGTACTGCGGCGTAATGAAGTCGGGTCGCATGCCGTCGAACACGACCACGACCACATGATCGGCCGCTCGGGCGACGCCGGTCGCAAACAGCGCGAGCAGCAACAAAAGGTGGCTGAAATTTTTGCCAAAAGACTGAAGCAGTGAATGCACGATCATGCTACGGCAGATCTTTCCGAAGCGAATCGTGTTTGGCGAACACTTGTCGCAGTTTCTCGCGGTGACTGGATCCATTGCCGGCGATAGTAACCGGCAAAAACGGGCAGGCCAATCCGCGGTCGACGCGACTGGATCTCAACGCGCGGAGACCCGACGCGAATTCGGAAGGAAGCTAACGCCTCGCGGCTTGGGGCGTCTCACTCATGCTGCGAAGAACTTCTTCGCACCTTCGGCGATTTCCTCTGGAGTCGGGTCCGCGATATGTGTCGCGGCAGCCCAGACGTGGCCGAAGGGATCAACGAACTTGCAGAAGCGATCACCCCAAAACATGTCTGCCGGCGGCATTACCGCTTGGCATCCAGCGGCCGTCGCTTTGGCAAAAAGAGCATCCACGTTGGCGACATAGACCATCACGCTCACCGGGGATCCGCCGTACTTTTGGGGAGAATGGGCGTTCCACTCCGGAGACTCCTCCGTCAGCATGAGCACCGAGTCCCCAATGCGAAGTTCGGCATGCATGATCTTGTCGGTTCCCGGAATGGTCATTCGAACCATCTCAACGGCGCCGAACAAATCCTTATAGAAGGCCAACGCTTTGGTGGCGTCGCGGACGATGAAATACGGCTGCAACGAATGGTAGCCGTCGGGAATAGGCTTGGCAGGAGCACTCATAGTAATTGGACGATGATATGTTTGGAGTGTCGCCAGGAAGCGACTGCGGTGAGTCATCCATTAACACTCCGATTAGTAAACACAGATTCGTGCTGGACCGGCGTCCCAATGGAGCAGGGCTGCCTCGAACTCGGCTGCTGTGGTAGGGATGGCGCGCTGCGCCGTCCCCGCCCGTCAGGGCGGATTTCGCGACCGCGGGCCGTGCAGTTCCTTTGAACGTCATTCGCGATTGGGGTCGGGCTGTTTGTCGGGCTGCGTTCGGAATGCCGCAGTGGGCTGCGCCCAACTGCGGGGCCGCCGCAGCGCGCCAGCCCTACCAAGGTTCAGGAAGACGATTCACGTCCGGATTTTTGGGCGTCTCTGCTACCCGACCGGACACCGATCACCTGGAGCTTGATCAGCCCAGCCGATGGAGGACTCGTCATCGGTCCGCCTTGCCACTTTGACCCGACTTCGCAAGCTTTTGCCCATGTCCGTTCTGCCTCGGGGATTCGTCGCCGCTTTCCTGTTTTATTCACTTTCTGTCACAACGCGAGGTTTGGCGGCCGAAATTGACAAGTTGAAAGAGACCACTGCCGGCAGCTCGGGATTTCGCTCCCTGGTCCCGGAAGACCGCACAGCTGCGCCGCGACTCGCTCCGGCGTCGAACGAGGGCGAAGTTCGCCTCAAGCAGTTCCGCCATGTTCCAGGCTTGAGGATCGACCTTTGGGCGGCCGAACCGATGCTGGCAAATCCGGTGGCGTTCTCCGTGGACGAACTCGGCCGCGTTTTCACGAGCGAAACCTACCGCTACCGCACCAGCGTTCTGGATATCCGGCATTACATGTTCATGCTGGAAGACGATCTGGCCTCGAGAACAATCACGAACCGACTGGAGAACATTCGCAAATGGTTCGGCCCCGAGGGCGAGGCTGCCCTCGGCCGCGAAACCGAAGTTGTGCGCCTACTCGAAGACACAGACCACGATGGCAAGGCAGACAAATCATCAGTGTTCGCTGATGGCTTCAACTCTCCGCTCGATGGGATTGCGTCGGGGGTGCTGGCGCGGCACGGCGAAGTGTGGGTGACCGATATTCCCAGCGTCTGGAAAATGTCGGCAAGTCCAGCGGCCAAGGATTCCGCTGCCCAGCCGCGGAGTCCGTTGGTGTCACAGCCGAGCCTTCACGTTGGCGGTTATCAGGCTGAGGAACTGTTTCGCGGATTCGGCGTCCGCTTCAGTTTCACCGGTCACGATTTGCACGGACTCAAGTTCGGTCCCGACGGCCGGCTCTATTTCTCCTGCGGCGACCGCGGCACACACCTCGTCACGAAGGAAGGGAATGTCATCGACCTGCCCGACGAAGGCGCCGTCTTCCGTTGTGAACCCGACGGATCGAATCTTGAGGTCGTCCACCGCGGCTTACGCAATCCGCAGGAACTCGCGTTCAACGAATACGGCGATCTCTTCACC
>DLVS01000242.1 GCA_003445095.1 Verrucomicrobiales bacterium | reverse complement strand
CGAGAGAGAGGCAGACCGTCAACACAATCGCCAAACGCCTATTCCAGTGGTAAGTGCCGACCACGAAGCTGGTACTCGCGTCAGGAAATCGGAGGATGCACGGCAGCTCGCACGACTGGCGATCGACGAAGCGGCGCAGAACTTTGAAAGGCAGATTCACGCCGCCCGGGACGACATTGCGCTTCGCCACGAGAAACAGAGAGAATGGTGGCAGAAGTTTCGACCTGAGGATCGGGCGCAGGAGAAAGCTGTGGCGGCTGCTCAGGAAAGGGAGAAGAAAGCGCTGGCAAACGACGCTTGGAGACTGCGGGAGGAGGTTGAGACAATTCGAAGATCAATCGACAAACAGAAAGGCAACTTCGCTGCACTCGAAGTCAAAGTTAAAGGCCTCACTCTCCCGAAAACCCAAACGGTTCGCGAATCGAATCTGTTCTACGACTTCGATCACTGGCAACCCCAGGCCAAATATCGAGAGATTGGCAACAAGGCCAAGAATCTTGGCTTTCTGCTGGCAGACGAAAATCGCCGCAAGGGCAAAAGCAGCTTCAGGAAGTTGCCGGAAGAGAAGCCAATGGTTGCTCTAAAGGACGCGCTTAAAGCCGGCGAAGACGCAACGCGTCGGCTTGTCGGGGACATGCTTGGGAGTCTTCGGTTCAGCGAAGTCGCCGAGCTGAACGTGTTGTGGCAAGAAGCGAGCAACAATGAAACAAAGTCGTACAGCGCTTCGCAGTCGGCCTTTCGCAAACTCATCGGGTCCGACAACGAGCAGGAGTCGGCCAGGGTCCGGGACGCCGTTGAAACGCTCCGCCGAGCGCTGAAAGTTGCAGGTGTCGAGGTGGTCTCTACGGGCAACTCATTCGTTCTTCGACTCGACGACGTCGCGTACCGAAGGTGAATTTGCTTCCGCAGTTTACTTAGTTAGAAGCCGAATCGCGTGTTTGCGGTGATAGCCATACTGCTCGCACATCTCATCAAGCATCCGCTTCCTACCTTCTGTGGGCGGCGGCGTGAAAATGGGTGGATTGTGGCGATTGGAAATTCCGGTGACGAAGGCTGGTTCGGAAGGGCCGCAGGCAAGTCAGCCTTTGGGGACGTTGCAGGCGACCGGCCGGAAGCCGCAGTGAGCGGCCAAATCGAGATAGCGAGGATGAAAGCAGGCGGGTTCGCCGGCGGGATGGAGCAAGACGCCCACCTTCAAGTTGTCGATCATGACTTTTTCGCTCACCCCCCCGATGAACTCGAAGGCGTGGCAATGGCAGGAAAGGAACTGCTCCATACCCTCGGCGACGGTGAACTCGACGTACATCAGCCGGCTGTGAGCGAGCACCATGACGAAGAAGCTGAGCCGGCGACGGGGCGAGCCGACCGTGATCGAACCGAAGGAGCCCCAGTCGACCTGGGCGCATTCGCCCGGAGCGTACTCGAGCATGAGGAAGGCGGGTTTGCTCCGCATCTGGCGAACGAACTCCTTGAGGATGGAGTACCCACCGGCATAGCCCTTGGCCCGGAGTTGCTGGAGGAGTTGTTGGGCGGTGTAGCGATGACGTTCGAGGAGGGCCGCGATCTGTCCCTAAAAGCCGTCGAGCGCGCTGGGACGCCGGGAGGGTTGTGGTGGTCGATAGTCCGGCTCGGCGATCCACTTCTCGACGGTCTTGGGATCCAAATCCAGTGATGTGGCGATCTGGGAGGCTTTGAGTCCCTGCTCGTCGTGGAGATGGCGAAGACGACAAAAGGTCTCGTAATCGATCATACGCCACCTCCCTCCAGCGCACGGCGCAGAATGTCGCCCACGGATCGGGCCTCGCCCGTGCGCGGCACCGCCGCCGCTGAACTCCGGCTCGGCGGCGTGTCCTCGGGCAACGCGTAGGCGAGCAGATCGGCGTGAACGAGTTGCTGGCGTGCCGCGGTGAGCGTGACCGCATCGAGGTTCAGATGCCGGGCGATGGCGGCGTCGGAGTAGAAGCTCAGGCCGTGGACATCGGCGACGGTGACCAGGAAGAGGTACAGGACCCACGCGGAGGATTAGCCCGAGGCAGGTGGCCGTGGCGGACGAGGGGGTGGCCGACCCAGCTGAAGCTCGGAGGGATCTGGCGCAGGCAATCCGGACGCAGGGGATGTTTGTGGATCATGGGGGACGGAAGTGGGCCCGGGACCGGCCGGGATGGCCGGAACCAGACCCAGAATGTTCCGACCGCGAAGTAGCATCTAACGCGTCGTGGCGGCGATGTCCTTTTGTAACGCAGTGCCGGAGAGCATGGAGACAAGGCCCACGAAGGCAGGGGCTTGCAACAACCAGTCATCTTGTAACGCAGGGAGAGGACTGGGGCGTGCGTTACAAGAGGACTGATCGGAGTTAGTCGACTGGTTCCTAACGAGTTGAGTGCTTCGAGACGCGGGTCCCTTGCGCTTCCAGTAGCCGGGATGGGCCCGTCGCCACTCCT
The DNA here is from genome assembly GCA_003445095.1 of Verrucomicrobiales bacterium. Classification (GTDB taxonomy): domain Bacteria; phylum Verrucomicrobiota; class Verrucomicrobiia; order Limisphaerales; family UBA9464; genus UBA9464. The sequence continues at coordinate 908 of DLVS01000242.1, read as the reverse complement.
GGACGCGGGCCACCTGGTCGGAGCCGCGGCAGACGGCGCCGTTGCCATCCATGCTGAGCCACCGACGCTGGCTGGCGGCTTTGCTGGCGCGGCGGCAATCCGGTTTCGGGCAATACTTTTGGCGATCAACAGTTCGCGGGTCCGGGAAGAAAAAGCTGCTGCAACAGCGGCACTTGGGTCGGCTCGGCGCGCGGCTCATCGGCAGCCGGACGCTGGGAGCAAACGGACGGGAGGCAACTCGAAGAAGGCGCCGGCGAAGAAGACGAAAGCCGAAGAAGGAAGCAGGGCTTCGGGCCGAAGAGCTGGAGGAAAACGCAGTCGAAGAAAACGGATTTTCAGACCGGCGGCTTTCCCCCGCTTTCATTCCGCCGCTGACACCTTCAGAGCCGCGCCCTTGATAGCGCTCTCTCAACCGTTCCAATTGCTCGTCCCGACTGACCGTTTTCAACTTCATTGCCTCCGATCTCGGGTAACATTTTCCCGTGAGGCAACGACTCCCTTTCCCCCTCCTCCCAACAAGCTCCCGGGTAACATTTATTTTGAGTCAACTCGTGGAGTCGAGTCTCGGCAGCATTGGGCTTTGAACCGCTGCGCCGCGGAAGCAAAAGCGCGCCTTAGTGCCGCCGGAGCACGGTTTCCCCAAGTATCTCACCTTGCCTCGGGCCAATTCCCGTAACCTTTGAGCTTTGAACTTTGGACTTCCCTTGAACACCTTTCCGCAACTTTGGTCCGTCGCACAATACTTGCCTCATGACGTCTGTCACCGCCCTCAATGCCGCCGTCCAGGAATCCGGCGCCTTCCTCGCTCCCTTGTTTTCCGAGATCCAACGCTGCGTCGTTGGGCAAAAATACCTCACCGAACGCCTCGTGATCGGCTTACTGGCCAACGGACATGTCTTGCCCGAAGC
>DLVS01000315.1 GCA_003445095.1 Verrucomicrobiales bacterium | reverse complement strand
TCCACAAGGTGCGGTTCATGGAGAGAGAGCCTGGACCTCCAAAATCCGGACGTGAATCGAGGCCATGAACCTGGTAGCCGCCGACGGGAGGAGGCGCTGACTAATGCGGCGCGTGTGGAAACACTGGGGTACCCGCGGAGATCGTGGCGCGAGAGGAGAGTGCGCGTCGTTCCCTCCGCGACTACGCGGGTTACATGGGAGAGGCCGGAGGATCGCGAGTGGGGGAAGGTTCCCCGCTAATTCAAAGCGACTGCAAATTAATCCAGAAGGAGAACAATTAGGCGGTCGCTTTGAATTTGTGGGAGCTTGGCTCTTGGGAGAGTCACTGCCGCGCCGATTCACCGAGCCACGCACAGCTCGGCAAAGTCTCGCCCACCGACGCTGGGCTGACAGACGATCAGTGTCGCCTCACACATTCCGGGGAATGGGCGTGCTCCCCATTCCAATTGCATGAATGCAGCTCAGTCTGCCTCGGGATTGGCATCGCGAATGGGAATCGGTACGTTCCCGTTCGTGAACCTTCGCTCGTTGTCGTGGCTGGTGGGATCCTTCCTTGTATCGGCGGCCAGGGGTGAGTCCCCGGCCCCGCCCCCGGCGGTCACTGCCGAACGCCCCCTCGCAGAGGTACCGCCAGAAACTCGCCGGGTCTCGCCCGCGGCAGAGGAAACTCTCTACTCAGTCGGTGATCCCACCGATGAGGAGCAGATGTACCTGGAGCTGATCAATTACGTTCGTGCCGATCCCGCCGGCGAAGCCCAACGCCTTGCCTCTTCAACGGACCCTGACGTCCAAGCGGCCTATGCTCAATACGGAGTGGATTTGAACAAATTCGTCACCGACACCAGTGCTTACCCGGTGGCTCCGCCGCTGGCGTTTGAGCCCCGTCTAATCCAGGCAGCGCGCGGTCACTCGCAATGGATGAAGACAACTGGGACTCAAGCCCATGACGAAACGAACCCCAAACGGACCACGGGAGATCGAATCAATGCCGTCGGATATCCTTGGCGTATCTACGGCGAGAGCATATTCGCCTACTCCCACAGCCCGTGGCATGGACACGCTGGGTTCGAGGTCGACTGGGGAGACACGGTCGGATCCGTCGGGGGAATGCAGAATCCCCCAGGCCATCGCAACAACAACCACGAGCCGCGATTCAGAGAGGCGGGAGTCGGCGTGCTCAACGGGAACGGCCCGAACAACACCGGCCCGCAGTTTGTCACCATCGATTTCAGCGCCCGGGCGAATCAAGCTCCCCTCGTCACTGGCGTGGTCTATTACGACCTCAATTCAAATCAGCGCTACGATGTCGGCGAAGGGGTCGGAGGGATCACGGTCAACGTGTCCGATTCCTCTTCGTATGCGGTGACCACTGCGTCCGGCGCCTATGCCGTGCCGACTTCGAACGGCGCGCGAAGTGTCAGTTTTATTGCGCCGAATCTTGCTGTCCCCTCGATTGATCGCACCGTCGCCAATAGCAACAACCTCAAGGTCGATCTGGTTTTGCCGTACGTGGCACCAACCATCTCGGGCTTCGTTCATGTGCCGGTTGGGGTGGCGGCCACCTATTCCTTCACTCCCGTCGCCGGCGTCACTAGCTATCGGTGGCGCCGCACCACCGTGTCTGACACCCCGCCAAGTTTTGACGCCTCCAACGGATTGGCTGGCCTGCGCACCACGCTGGAGGGAACTCCCACCCCGTTGGTCAGTCGGACTGGGGGCGGGCAGGTTTATCATCTCACCCACGCGGAAGGGCTCACCGACGAGATCATGGAAATCGATTTAAATTTGAGGCCGAAAGCCGGCGCGAGCATCCGTTTCCTCAGCCGGTTGGGATATGCCGCTTTCGATCAGCGAGCTCGGGTCGAAGTCTCGGTGGATCAAGGCGTAACTTGGGCTGAAGTCTGGGGACAGAACGGCAGCGACGGACAAGGAGAGGCGGCCTACTCGCAACGGACGGCCAGTCTCGGCGCGTACTCGGGCCAACTTATTCGGGTGCGATTCCGCTACGGTTTCCATGACTGCACGACCTGCAGTCTCTACGACCAGACCGGCAACGGCTTCGGGTTCCATTTTGATAATGTCGAATTTGTAGCCACCGAATCGCTCGTCCGCGGTGAACCGGTGGATGTACCGGGCGGTACTAGCTTCAGCTTTGCGCCGCCCTCAGCGGGAAAATTCGAGTTAGACGTGCAACCCGTGAAGACGCGCGGCACGTTACCCTTCGGCCCTGCGCTGGCCTTGGACACCGATGCCGTCGCTCTCCCGAGCGTGACGATTTACGGAGTTACCGTCGGTCCCAGCGGAAAGGTTCGGGTGGACTTCACTGCCACCGGAGCCACGGGTACTCCAGCCCTCTTACAAGCGAGCGCGCTCAACCAGACCTACACGCCGGTGTCTGCCAACCTCCGAACAAATTCGCCCGGCGATTTCAGCTTTCAGTATCAGCCACCGGCAGGCTCCGGATTCCTTCGAGTTGTCCTGCCGTGAGTGAACATCTTCGGGCCCCCATACGCGCGATCACGTTGGATGCTGGCGGAACACTTTTGGAGCCCTGGCCATCGGTTGGTCAGGTTTACGCAGATGCAGCAGCCGACGCCGGATTTGGCGATTTCAACGCAGTCGAACTCAATGACCGCTTCGGAGCTTTGTGGCGGAGGCGGGTGGCGTTCGATTATTCTCGGGAGTCGTGGGCTCGGTTGGTCGCCGCGACCATGACCGGGCTAACACCCAATCCGGCCGCTCCGGAACTGTTCGACGCGATTTGGCAAAGATTCGCCGAGGCCCGCTCCTGGCGAGTCTTTCCCGATGTTCGGCCGGGACTCGACGCTTTGATATCGCTCGGCATTCGGCTGGCCGTGGTATCGAACTGGGATGAACGGTTGGCCCCGTTGCTCCAGGATCTGGAATTGTCCGGCTATTTCGAATTCGTTTTGCCGTCGATCGATTCGCCCGGGCCCAAGCCGGATCCCCGCATCTTCACGGCCGCCGCTGACCTGCTGGGACTTCCGCCGGAAGCCGTCCTCCACGTGGGCGACAGCGCGCAAGAGGATGTTGCCGGGGCCATCGCGGCAGGGCTCAAAGCCATCTTGCTGGACCGGGCCGCAAATCAATCACGCGCTGGCCGAATTTGCTCGTTAACCGAGCTCCGTGATCGACTGGCGGATCGCTAACTGTCTCGATTGAGTTCAATAATTTTGCGACCCACTGCGTTGACGGTTGGGCTTCCCGCCAGTTTCATCGCCCCTTACGCGACCGGGCATCCGGACATTGCGGACTCATGAATTTAGTACAACGGATTTGGCGGTCGTCGCTCGGCCGCAAGTATCTGATGGCCGGCACTGGCGCCGCGCTGTTCTTCTTTTTGATCGGGCACCTCCTCGGGAACCTGCAAATCTTCGGCCCGCCGGAGCTGATCAACAACTACGCCCACTTTCTGCAAAGCAAGCCCGAGCTGGTCTGGACCGCGCGTTTGGGTCTGCTCGCGATTCTGTCGGTACACATTGCCTCCGCCGTATCCCTGTCGGCTCAGAACCGGGCGGCGCGGCCCATCGCCTACGCCAGCGGCAAGCCAGCCTACGGAGCGCCCGTCGCGTCGCGAACCATGCTGGTCAGTGGCTTGATCATTCTCGCCTTTGTGATCTACCACCTGCTCCATTTCACCGCGCTCTTGCCGCAAATCAATGGAACCGGGAAAGACTTCTCCCATCTCGAAACCAC
>DLVS01000532.1 GCA_003445095.1 Verrucomicrobiales bacterium | reverse complement strand
GCTCTGGTAGCGGGTGAAAGCGACTCCGGCAGGAGCGTCTTGCGTCGGCATCCCAAGGCCCGGCGCTGGGGTTGGCTCAGTTTGAGAGCGAACTCGGCAATCGGGCGCCACCCCGTCAGCACCCCACACAGCTTGGCCAAAACGATGATCCCGAGCACCGCGTACCATGGATGCCAGCGGCCCTAGGGATCGCGCGGATCGGGCACGCCCTTGTGCAATTAATCCATCAGCGAAACCAAGCGGCGGGTCCGTACTCGGCACTGTTCTCGGGGCAGCGGGGCCGCTTTTCAAAAGATTTCCCGGACGCCGGCAACGGAGCGGCGCGCAACGCCCGAAAGCCTGCTCCTTTCCCTGCCCGCCTCCGCCTCAACCGACTTCTTGAATCAGCGATGGGGCTTGTGGTCCCAGGGCGACAGTCTTTAGCGTCTCGGCCTGACTCCCGATTCCATGCACTACATTGCTGTCGCGACGTTTTCTAAGGACAGCCGATTGATGAGCGAGCTGGCTTCCCGCCGCCGCAGCTATCGGTATCCTCCACAGTTCACCAACGTTCAGAGCTATCTCGACGTTCAGGGCGGCCGGGCCATCATCCATTTCGAGACCGATGACGCGAAAGCGATCTTGCGCTACACGGCCGATTGGCCAGAGGTGGTGTTCGATCTGTTCCCGGTCGTTCCAGCCGAGAGCGGATGGGAGGCCTATCTGTCGTCTCGGAACCTCACCGTTGCCCCCGGCGGATCCGGTGGAAACACTTAGCGTCGGCTTCTTGCCGTCGTCGAGCGGCTGACGATACTCGCCGTCATGCCGACCGTCACGGAGCGAGCCCGGGAACCGGAGCCCCTCTCGCAATTTAGCGTTTTCATTCCTAACCGTTTGGGGCGCCTCCATGAGGTAACCTGCCGGCTCGCCGAGCGTCAGGTTCACATTCTCGCGCTAACGGTGCTCGACACGACGGACAGCACGATCCTGCGGTTCCTCGTCGACGATCCGGATGGAGCCCGTTCGCTTTTGGGAGAGCATGGGTTTCCATTCTCGGAAACCCGCGTGTTGGGAGTTGAGGTGGAGGGTGAAGGGAGCTTGAAGGACGTCCTTCATGCGCTGCTCGAAGCCGAACTCAACGTCCATTACACGTATCCGTTCCTCACGCGCCCGGGTGGACGTTCTGCCTTAGTGATCAGTATCGAAGACCAGGAAGTCGCTGAAGATGCGTTGAGGCGCCATCAGTTTACGGTGCTTTATCAAGGCGACTTGTCACGCTGAGGTACTCCCGGGCGGAAGGACGTGTCTTCGGCCAGCGGTGCACCGGTTCACCACGTCTTCCAGGGGGCCTCACCGGATGACCAGAGCTTTTCCAACATTTGTTGCTCGCGATAGGTGTCCATGCATTGCCAAAAGCCGTCGTGAGTGAATGCCTTAAGTTGGCTTTCACGCGCCAGTCGTTCCATGGGACCACGCTCGAAGACGCAAGAGTCATCGTCGGGCAGATAATTCCGAATGCTCGGCTCCAACACCATAAAGCCGCCGCTGATGTAGGCATTTTCTTGTTCGGGCTTCTCACGAAAGGCCGTAATCGTCTGCCCATCCATCGCGAGTTCACCAAAGCGGCCCGATGGTTTGACGGCCGTGACGGTGGCCACCGCGCCGTGAGATTTGTGGAAGCTGACCGCCGCGTTGAGGTCGGCGTCCGTCAGCCCATCGCCATACGTGAAGAGAAATGTTTCTTCGCCCACGAACGGTAACGCTCGGCGTAACCGACCCCCTGTCTGGGTCTCCAGGCCGGTCTCCAGCAACGTGACGGTCCAGTGCTCCTCCGCCGGCGTCGTGTGGTAAGTAATTTCTGGATTCCGTCCCAACCGCAACGTCACGTCGGACGTGTTCCAAAGATAGTTACGAAAATAGTCTTTGATGACGTCGCCTTTGTAGCCCAAGCACAAAATGAACTCGGTATGGCCGGCGGCGGCGTAAAGCTTCATGATATGCCAGAGGATCGGGCGCCCGCCGACAGGAACCATGGGTTTGGGCCGGTACTCAGTTTCTTCGCGCAACCGCGTGCCGAGCCCACCGCACAGAATGACGACTTTCATCGGATTGAAGTTCAGCAAGTCTAGGCAAAGACAAGATTCAGGTGAACCAAAACCCAGTTCGGCTTTTTGGGAGGACAACTACCTGGTGACATTGGCTCTGGCCCGTGCAATCCAGTTCTCCAGTTCTTGGCTGGCTTGCGCCGTTGGGGCTTACGAGGCTGAATTGGCACACGCGCCTGCTTGCTCACGTTCAGCGAAGTTGATTCGGTTGTTCGGTACGCGACGAACTATGCGCCAAACAATTCTCACCCAGATTGAGTCGAGCGATGCGGCCAATGAACGCAGCATTTGAGATCGCCCTCCCTACGAAGGACGATCTTCCTGGTATCGGCGAGCTGTACCGGGCGGTGGCGGGAGTCGAAGGAGGACTGGCGCGGACCCGCGATGAAATCACCGATGACTATATTCGTCACAATTTTGCAGCGAGTCGCGACCGGGGTGTCGAATTCCTGGCGACGATCGGGGGTGAAATAGTCGGAGAGATTCACGCGTACCGGCCAACTCCGCGAGTTTTCGCCCACGTCTTGAGCGATCTCACGGTGGCCGTACACCCGGATCACCAGGGGCTGGGAATCGGCCGAGCGTTGTTCGCGCGATTGTTGGCCACGGTGGAGCACGAGGCTCTGGGGGTGACCCGGATTGAATTGATTGCCCGGGAAAGCAACCAACGCGCGATCCGATTGTACGAATCACTGGGCTTTCGAATTGAGGGACGATTCGAGGGGCGGATTCGTGGTGTTACGGGAAGCCTCGAAGCAGACATCCCGATGGCCTGGATCCGTGGCCGAAGGGGAGTTGGCCATCCATAGAGCAGTGCGCCGGCCGCTCACCAGCACAGCGGCCGCCAACTTCGGGAGGCACCACTGACGCTGGCTCGGCAAACGTTCCCTTGGCTTAGGCGCGGCCAGCCAGACTATCGTCGCAGCCGCCGCAAGCCGGGCACTCGGACGGCCAACGAATATTACTTGCGATGCACGTTGTCAGATCGGAAGAGGCTCGCGAAGGGTAAGAGGGTAGAGCTCGGTGGGCGCAGTAGCGTTAAAAAAACAAATCAATCAATCGAAC
>DLVS01000233.1 GCA_003445095.1 Verrucomicrobiales bacterium | reverse complement strand
CGACTCCTACGGTTCGGTTTACCGGTAGGCTCCCATTCGGAAACGAAAATGAACGGAAACCGTGAAGCGCTTGTTACCACCTTTTGTTGCACCTGCCACAAAAGGTGGTTGGCACGAGGAACTCGCCAGTTAGCCCCGCAGAAATGAGAGCGGGGGTGCGTCATGGTTTGGATCGGCCGACATGGACGTGACTTCCGCACTCCGCCACGCGGTAGGTGACGCTCCAAAAGTAAGGCAATAACTTGACCTCCGCGTCGGTCGCGAACGGCGCCAACACGGTCCCCACGTCCGCGGGTTCGGGGAAATTCTTCAGCACTTCATGCTCACTGCCTGAGTCCAACCTCCGGAGTTGATACGTGTTGCCCTCCTCATCGGTGCGTGACACCGGCGTGCTGCTTCCAGGAACATACCGATTGTCGATCAGCATGACTGGTGAACCGGGGTCGAGATGTCGGTGGAAAGTCGTTAAAAATTCGGGCAGCCGCTTCCGGGGCACATGCGACCACCAAAACGCCGCGAAACCGGCATTGAACGATTCACTGAGCGGCTCGCCGGAGTACAAGTCGCGACAGAGCCATCGTACTGATGAAAGGTGAGGCCGAAGAGTCGCGATCTGAAGAACCTCCGGATTGATGTCCAGCGCGGTAATGGCCGCAGCGACCGGCGCCATGAACTGCGTCCACCAACCGGTCCCGCAGGCGACCTCCAGCACGCGTCGGTCTTGCGCGAACGCGGCTACTTGGTCTCGCAGCGCGGCGAGGTCTGCCAGTCGCTCAGGTTTTGCGTAGATGCGGTCGTACTCCCGCGCCCGGCGAGCGTAGTAGTCCGTGAAGGGGTCGGCGGCGGTCATGCGTCAATCAATTGCCCATCCCGCAGTTCCACGCGACGGCCCATTTGTCGGGCGAGTTCGGCGCTGTGCGTGACCACAATCAAGGTCACACCTTCTTCCCGATTCAATTCGACCAAGAGCTGACCAAGATTCTCCGCACTCGCGCGGTCTAGTGCGCCGGTGGGTTCGTCCGCCAGAATCAAGGCGGGCTGATTGATGAGTGCCCGGACGACGGCGGTGCGTTGACGTTCTCCACCGCTGAGCTGACCCGGGAAATGTCGTTCGCGCGCGCCGAGTCCCACCCTACCCAGCAGGCGTCGGGCGCGCGCTTCGGATTCGGCGGGTGACGCTTTGCCTTCGGCGAGCGTGGGCAACAGCACATTCTCCAGCACCGAACATTGGGGCAACAGATGATGGCTCTGAAAAATGAAGCCCACCTGCCGATTACGGAGGTGAGCCAGTTCGCCAGTGTTGAGGCGGGTCAAGTCGCGCCCATTGAGGCTGACACGTCCCTGGTCAGGAAGATCCAGCGTGCCGAGCAAGTTGAGGACCGTGCTCTTCCCCGAGCCGCTGGGGCCGACGATCGCGACGCTTTCTCCTTGGTTCACTCGCAGAGATGCGCCCCGCAGAACGTGAACTGGAACGGCACCGGGATACGCCTTGGAGACATCGCACAATTCGAGTAACGGAATTTGTTCGGCTTCAGCCACGGGCGACAGGGTAATCGGGGAACAATGATCGGCCAATCGTCTGGTGCAGTCGGAATTGGCGATCCGTATTTCGACGTCAGCAAATGTCACGAGCCTACCGTGATCGCGTTGCTCAAACGGCTTGGTCGTCGCCTGGCTGCCTCAACCGCCCGGGGTGAACTCCTATCGGTCCCCGATCTCCGCTGCCCTCAGCCTCGCTTCTCAGTATCCTTCTGTTCGATTCCTGGCCGGGTTGGGCTTTATGCTCGCGTCATGGATGCGCTTGTCCGTCAGCTCGACACTTACCTCCGCCGCGAACCGCGCTTGGGTTGCCAAGTGTATCTGGCCGCAACGGCGGTGGTCGTCGGCGATGTGACGCTCGGTGACTACAGCAGTGTTTGGTATGGTGCGGTTTTGCGGGGGGACATCAATCGGATCGTCGTTGGTCACCACTCCAACGTGCAGGACAACGCCGTGCTGCATCTGGCCGATGATTTCCCGTGTCTCGTTGGCAATTGGGTCACGATTGGACACTCGGCCAATGTCCACGCTTGCACGGTCGAGGACGAGTGCCTCATTGGCATTGGGGCGACGGTCCTAGATGGCGCAGTGGTGGGTGCCCAAAGCTTAGTCGGCGCGAACGCACTCGTTACACCGGGCACGCAGATTCCACCCGGTTCGCTCGTGCTTGGCTCGCCCGCCAGTGTGAAACGAAGCCTGTCGGCCGAGGAAAGGGCCGGCCTGAAATACTGGGCGGAAAAGTATGTGGTCAACGGCGCCTATTGTCTGGAACGCGGTCTTCACGTCGGCACACCACTGTCGAGTCGAACGGCGCCAAGGTGACGGGGTGGAGAGGCTCGTGCCGGAAAGCGCGCTGCTCGCCGACGAAACGTCGTCACCACTTCAATTCCACCAATCGGCGGGCAGCTTCTTCGGCGTTGGCGCGACTGTTGAATGCGCTGACCCGAAAGTAGCCTTCGCCTTTCGCGCCGAATCCGCTGCCAGGCGTAATCACCACTTGAGCCCGCTGGAGAATTCGGTCGAAGGCATCCCAACTGGTAACTCCAGGCGGAGTTTGTACCCAGATGTACGGCGCGTTGACGCCCCCAAACACCGGGAGACCAGCGGCCTTCGCGCTCGCGACGAGGAGCTTCGCATTGCCCAGATAATGCTCGATCAGGGCTCGCACCTGCGTTTGGCCCTCCGGCGAGTACAAGGCTTCGGCGCCTCGTTGAACCAGGTACGACACACCATTGAACTTCGTCGTCATCCGCCGGAGCCAAAGTGGATGGAGCGGCTTGGATTCCCCGGCGGTCGTGCGAGCTTTCAAGGCTTTAGGCACGACGGTGAAGGCGCACCGAGTGCCAGTGAACCCTCCGTTCTTCGAGAAGCTACGAAACTCGATCGCGCAGTCGCGGGCGCCTGGGATTTCGTAGATCGAGTGCGGAATTCCTGAGTGGGTGATGTAGGCCTCGTATGCAGCGTCGAAGAGGATGATCGATTCGTTGGCACGCGCGTAATTCACCCAATCCTCCAACTGGGCTCGAGTTGCCACGGCGCCGGTGGGATTATTGGGTGAACACAAATAAATGACGTCAACTCGATCGGCTGGCGGAGAAGGGACAAAGCCGTTCTCCGCCGTGCAGGGCAAATAGACCAACCCAGCATAGGCGCCCGACCTGTCGGCTTCGCCCGTGTGCCCGGCCATTACGTTCGTATCGACGTATACGGGATACACCGGGTCTGGGATCGCGATGCGGTTTTGCGGGCCCAAAATGTCGAGGATGTTGCCGCAGTCGCACTTTGAGCCGTCGCTCACGAAAATCTCATCGTCGGCCACGTCGAGTCCGTGAGCGCGATAATCGTTTTGGGCAATCGCGGTGCGTAACCACTCGTAGCCTTGCTCGGGACCATATCCTTTGAACGTAGCGCGTGACGAAAGCTCTTCCACCGCTCGGTGCAAGGCGGCGATGGCGGCGGGCGGAAGGGGCTCCGTCACGTCGCCGATACCACAGCGAATCAGTCGCGCCGCGGCCTCGGGATGGGCTTCGCTGAAGGCTTTGACGCGGCGACCGATTTCGGGAAACAGGTAACCGGACTTGAGCTTGAGATAGTGATCGTTGAGAAACGCCATAACGAACGGGCGCGGGACGTTAGAAAACTGAGGCCCAACCGCAAGCCGGCAGCCGAAATTCCGAAATTCCGGTTGGCCGCGATTCGGCCGCCCGAAGGACTGCGGTTACTCCACCACGGCCCGGTAAAAGCGCGAAACCTTCGTCGCGGCGCTGGGATCGTCGAAGGTCACCGTCGACCCCGTAACCGGAAACGAATCGAGAGTTTCCCAAATGGGATTGACCAAGCTGGAGGCAGCTTCGACCGACATCGTTGTTCCCGCGCCATCGCCCGTCGTGACATCAAACTGAACTCCGCCGTCCGGTTGAACGGCGCTGGCCAGGAGATGCGGCCCTGAATCAAGTGCCGCGAGATAGGGAACAAACCCGCCGCCGAAGGTGGTAAAATTTCCCGCGACGAAGAGTCGGCCACCGGCTCTGGCGAGAGCTTGAACGGGCTGATTCACATCCGGATTCCAAGTCGTTGCGACGGCTGTTGCCTGATTCAAACTGGCCAATCGGTTGCGAAACTCTCCGCCAGCTGAGCTGAAGGTTCCACCCAAGTAGAGCGCCGGACCGGATTGCAGCAGAGCGGCGACGCGAAGTTGGCCCGAGACACCGATGCCTGGATTCCAAGCGGCCGCGGCCGCGCCAGTCGTAGCGTCAAGTCGGGCTAATCGATTTCGACTCTGGCCACCGATCGTGCTGAACTCGCCCCCGACAAAGAGGTCGTTGTCCCGGGGTAATACCGAGTATACCTTACCGTTCGGCGCCGGCAGAAAGGCGGACAGATTTGTCCCGCGTCCGGTAGTCGATAGGCGAGCAAGATACGGCCGACTGGCGCCGGCGATCGAAGTGAAGTCGCCGCCGACATAGGTGCTGCTGGCGGCGGGCACGACGACGCGGACGGCACCCCCAGATACAGCCGGGCCCCATTGGTCAATCAGTCCATCGGGCAGATGCAGGAGCGCAAGGCTGGTGCGATTCGACGGGCCCACCGCGGTGAAGTTACCACCGACGTATAGCTTGGTTCCGTCCAACGCCAGGGTAAGTACTCCGTTAGCCGCGGTCGCAGTGACGCCAGGATTGAAAGGTAATAACGCTCCGGCGGGGCTGACGGCAGCGAGCCGGCTACGGGCTTGCCCGGCCACGTTGGTAAAGAGTCCACCCGCATAAATCGCCGACGCCGAGGCCGCCAAAGTGTACACGTCACGGTCAGCGCTCGGATCCCACGGAGTCGCCGCCCCCGAGGTCATGTTCAGCGCAGCGAGCCGCGAACGAAGGACCCCACCGATGCTTAGAAAATCCCCGCCGATCAGCAGTTCGACGTCGGTTGCTGCGAGCGCGAGTACCGCTGCGGTGGTGGCGGAATTGAGAGAAGAAACTGGCACTTCCCAGGGGCTAAGGTTCCCCGTCGCGGCGTCCAGCCGAGCGAGGCTCCGACGCGGGAGGTCGTTGAGTCGGCTAAAACGTCCGCCAACAATCAGTTCATTGCCCAGAGCTGCTAAAGCCGACACGGGCCCACTTATCTGCGGTTCAAACGTCGGAACGGCCAACCCGCTCACCAGATCAACGGCGGCGAGATTTGTTCGATTCAGCGACCCAATGCTACTGAAGGATCCTGCCACGAATATCGATGGCCCGATCACGACCAGGGCATTCACCGCGTCACCGGAGGCACTCCCGCCATTCGGATTCCACGCGGTCGCGACGCCTGCCATGTCCAGCGCCGCAATCCGATTCCGCGGCTTCCCGCCGCAACTGGTGAAAACTCCTCCCACGTACACCGTGTTCCCGTCCACCGATATCGTTCGAACTTCCGCGGAACCGCCGCTCGCACCGGGATTCCATGGTTTGAGCGCGCCCGTCAAGGCATCCACTGCGGCCAGGCGTGGCCGGCTCTGTCCGCCCAGGCTCGAGAACTTACCTCCGAGGTAAACGGTATCGTCCGCAACCGCCATCGCTAAGACACTGCCCTGCGCTACGGGTCCCCAAGCGTTGATCGTTCCCGTATTCGGGTCGAGGCCCGTCAAAAACTTGCGAGTTGATCCCGCGATTTTGCCGAAATCGCCTCCGACGTAGAGGGTGTGATTCTCTCCAAACGCCAGTGCGCGGACGGCTCCGTCGGGATTCGGTCGAAAGTTCCAGTCCACACTTCCCCACGGAAACACTCTGATGAGATTCGTCAGCGCGCCGGCGGCGACCACGAAACTTCCACCGAAATAACGGTTGCCCGCTCCATCGTGAGCCACGGCATAGACGGTTCCGGTGACTGCTGGAACTTGAAGAGAGACGGCGCCGGAATCGAGCCGAGCGCCGCCGAGTGGGCCGTTGAATGGTCCCACGTAGCCAAACGCGCCGCCCAGATAGAGCGAATCACCTAAGCTCGCGAGCGCATACACGGGAGCGTCTGGATGCCAGAAGTTCGCCAGTGGGGTCGGAGCAGGCTGTGCGGACGCCCGTGCCATCAACAGTCCCAGGAGAATCCACTTCGTGACGCGCGTGCGACCCAATATCCGGACAAAGAAGTCAGTCTTCATAAGCAAAACGATTCCAGCAGTGGGGCTGTTTGTGTGAAGGATCGCGCTGAGCGAGAATCTTCTTACACCGATAACCCCAACGGATTACGAGTGAGCCTGCTCGAGCGATGCTCGGAGCATGGACCCTTGGTTCGCAGAAAACAACCATCGGGCCACTCGTGAGATTCGCGAGAGCCGCCATCCACAGAGAAGATCAGAATTTCCGGGATCAAAGCGACTTCAAGGCTTTCTCTCCTGTTTTGCCCCACTGCTGACTCGTTGACTCCACCGGTTCGACCGCGCGAAAACCCCGGGGTGCAGTCCCTTTACTTCGCCTATGGATCGAACATGGAGTTGGCTCCGACGCAAGAGCGCTGTCCGCGCTCGCGGGTGTGGCGATTGGCGACGCTTGAAGGCTGGCGATTTCTGATCAACGAGACTGGTTACGCCACGGTGGTGCCGATGGAAGGTCGGACAACTTATGGACTGCTTTGGCAGTTGAACCTTCTCGATGAACCCGCGCTCGACCAGTACGAGGGCATTGGCGAAGGGTTATACACGAAGGAGTGGTTGAACGTGGGCGACAGCGCCGGCCAAACGGTTCGCGCTTTGTGCTATCGAGCGGTGAGCAGTGTCCCAGGATCGCCGCAACCGGGATACCTGGAGGGGATCATCGCGGCCGCAGTAGCGCTGGGGCTGCCGGCAACGTATATCGATGAGCTCCGCAGTTGGCTGCCCTTAGGCAAAGCTCGTTAGGCGAACAAAGCAGCCGTAGCCGCTGATTAACGCGAATGTCTTCGGGGGACTCACTTTTTCGGCCGAAAACCCTTCGGCAAACCGGGCCCCGAATTGTCTTCCGGTGGTGGCGTAAGTGGGGCCGGTTCGGCTGAACTGGCTTCGGACGGTGGCGCGTCCGTTTCAGGCTCCGGGGCAATTCCGGTCTCTTCGGGCTCCGGAATTCCGAGCCGTTGGCGGGCTTTCTTCGCGGCTCCGGTTTCGCTGTACTCATTGACGATTCGCTGGAGCAGGGCCAACGCCTTATCGGGCTGATTTAGACGTCCCGAGTACAAATTCGACAAACGGACGGCCGTCCAACCCCACTTCTCCCGACCGAGTTTGCGCGTTAAAACCTCTTCAATCTCCAACACAGCCGCCACCGGGTTGTTCAGGTCCTTCTCGTAAATCTCGGCAATCCGCAGTGCGACGTGCTGTTCGTCGGGATTCTTCTTCAGGTATTCGCGCATGAGGCTGATGGCCTCGAGGTGATTTCCTTTGGCCCATTCCTCCTCGCCCTTGTCATATTCTGGGTCGCGCCGTTCTACCCAATCCTCCGCCATGACTGAACGACCGGCGCGATTGCCAAAGTGACGGGAAATCTCCCAGGCAACCAGCCCGCCCAAGCAGAGCAGCGCCAGCAGGAAGACGCCGAAAAAGATCACTGCCGCTGCCTTGCGAGGAGCCGCTGGGCGCTGGGCGGGAGCGCCGGTTCCCGGGTTTGTTCCCGCGTTGGTAATGCTGCCGTCGTCTCCGGCCGCCGCCGGCGTCGACGGAGGGCTTACGGCCGTGTTGGTCGTGGTGATTTGGTCCGCGGTTGGGGAATTGGTCGGCACCGACGCTGCGTCCGTTGGTGCGGCGTCGACGGCCGAGGCGAGCTGAGCGGCCGCGCGGCCGCGATCAACACCCTCGGAGTAGGCCCGCTTAAACCGGCCAAAGAAGATGGCCGCGATCACGGCCAAGATCACATACAGGCAAATGCGGACACCCAGTTTCATGAAAACCCACGGGTTCTAAGGGCAAACACGCAGCGCGAAAAGGCGATTCGACGGGGAACCGGAATGAGGGCGATCGCGACCTTTTAGAGGGCGTTCGCGCCTCCCGCCTTGGCCAGACTTCGGCGAGGCAAGTCGCCGCCGCGCTGCTCCAGAACGAGTTCGCGCCACGGCGCCAGATCTGCGGGCGTCCCGCGTCACGCGGTCAACTTCGCATACCGATCCTCAAGGAACGGCCAGTTCACGACCTGCATGGCGGCTTGGATATAGTCAATGCGCCGGTTTTGATACTTGAGATAGTAGGCGTGCTCCCACAGGTCGAGGCCGTAGAGCGGCTTGTGTCCGAGCGCGAGCGGCGTGTCCTGGTTCGGCGTCGTCTCCAGTACGAGCTCTTTGTCCTTACCCACGGAAATCCATACCCAACCGCTGCCGAACACTCCCATCGCGCGATCGACGAACATCTTCTTCCCCTGCTCCTCGTCAGCAAAAAGCCGCCC
>DLVS01000808.1:341-7311 GCA_003445095.1 Verrucomicrobiales bacterium | reverse complement strand
CGCCGCTCTTCCGATCTCGCAGACCGTTGCGATCAAGAGTCGCGCCAATAATCCGGCCATCCGAAAAGACCACGGCGGCGGGGCCATCCCAGGGTTCGTTGAGGCAGGCGTGATATTGGTAATAGGCCCGGAGCTTGGGGTCCATGCCGGGAGCATTTTCCCAGGCCTCAGGCGCCAACATAGTCACCGAATGCAGCAGATTCCGTCCGGAAAGGTCGAGTGCTTCGAGCGCGTTATCGAGCGCGGATGAATCAGAGCCGCCCGGTTGGATCAACGGTCGTAGCGTCTCGATTTCCTCTCCCCACACCGCTGACTCGAGCTCGGTCTCACGGGCTCGGGTCCAGTTCTTGTTTCCCAGCAGCGTATTGATCTCGCCGTTATGCGCGAGCATTCGATACGGGTGGGCGAGGTGCCAGGTTGGGAAGGTATTCGTCGAGTAACGTTGATGGAAGATGGCCAACGCCGAAACGAAGAGGGGATCCTTGAGGTCCAAATAAAACTTGGGCAACTGCGGCGCGTTAAAGAGCCCTTTGTAAACGATCGTTCGGGCGCTGAACGACGGGCAATAGAAGCCGTCCACTTTCTCCGCCGTCGCTGCCCGTTCCGCGTGATTTCGGGCCAGAAACAACTTCCGTTCAAACTCGTCGGGACTCCAACTCAAATCTCGCCCGAGAAGGCACTGCATAATCTCCGGCATCGTGGACCGCGCCTTCTCGCCGAGACAGCGGGGATTAGTCGGTACCGGCCGCCACGCGAGAAAATGGATTCCGTACTTGGCGCACGCTTCTTCGACAAATTGGCGACACTTGGCGACAACGTACTTGTTTCCCGTGGGCGCAAAGACGAAGCCAACCGCGAGGTCCTCTTCTTCCACCGCCTTCACACCGAGCTTGTCCGCCTCGCGTTTGAAAAAAGGTTTGGGCAACTGCACCAGGATTCCGGCGCCGTCACCAGTCTTGGCGTCGGCATCCAGCGCACCGCGGTGAGACAAACTGTTCAACGCCTCGATGGCATATTGAACGATTCGCTGCTCTTTGCGCCCCGAGATGTTGGCGATAAAGCCAACACCACAGGCGTCGTGTTCAAACTCCGACCGATACAGCGAATTCGGAACCAAGGGATATGAGCTCATTTCAGGAAACTCCGGGAAACGCACGGACTGCCGTGTGCAACCGAGGAAGCCTACCGGGTGCCGACGAAGCGACGCAAAACGTTTTTAGACCCATCACGCGGGGACGGTCGGAAAAGGCCAGGTCGATCAAAATAAAACAGCGGAGTGGCTCAAAGGAACCAACGCGACCGCGATGACCGATTGGATTGTCGAAAAGGTTCCGTCCAATTGCTCCGATAATCCGATCTCGGTACTGCCCCTTCCCGCTTCCAATTTCATGAGATCGGAACAGGCTTCGCTTAATGCCTCCAGGCACGCCAAGGCATGAGGACATACCCGCGACGGCGATGGGCTTTCACACCACGCATTGGACTATCGTTCTTCAGGCACGCGACCAGAACGAATCTACCGCGCAAAAGGCACTCGAGACTCTCTGCACGACGTACTGGTATCCGCTATATGCGTTCATCCGACGTCAAGGGGCCGGCCCCCATGAGGCCGAGGATCTCACGCAGGGGTTTTTCTGCCATTTCCTCGAACAACGTGCGGTGGAGCGTGTCCATCCGGCCGCGGGCAAGTTCCGCTCCTTTCTCTTGGCCTGCCTGAAGAATTTTCTAGCGAACGAACGCGAACGGGGACGCGCCCAACGTCGAGGGGGCGGCATTTCGTTGATTCCGCTGGAATTCGGGGAAGCCGAAAACAGGTACTCGATCGAGCCGCCGGAACTGCGAACCCCGGAGGTGGAGTTCGAGCGCCGTTGGGCATGGGCGGTCGTGGAGCGTGCGATCGAGACACTACGGCAACAGTACGGCGGCGAGGAAAAGCGCCTTTTATTCGAACAACTGCTGGCCTTTCTCCCCGGAGGTTCGGATGAACCTTCCCGGGCGGATTTGGCGGCCCAACGAGGAGTGAGCGTGGGCGCCATCGACGTGGCGATTCACCGCCTGCGCCAACGATTCGGCGAGCTGCTGCGAGTCCAGGTTGTGGCAACGGTCTCTTCTCCGGAGGAGGTAGAGGAAGAAATCCGCTATTTGATCTCAGTACTCAGCGCTTAACACTTCGAGGCTGCCCTGTGAGAGCGCGGAGCACTTTGTAAGGTATCCGGAGATTTCCGTTTGCAGGAAGGGAGACATGGTTACTGGCGACCGATGCAACGAGTGCCACGAAGCCATACCGGCCGGGAGCCCGGGTGGATTCTGCGGGCGCTGCCTGCTGGGCTTGGCCCTGCTTCAGGCGTCATCGGAGTCTCAAGAGCAGCCCGGTCGAGTTGGGCCTACAGGGCTCGGCGCAGATGAACTCGAAGCATCACTTAATCTCGAGCGGAGCTTGGGCCGCCCCGCTTCGCCATCGCACGAGTTAAAGAATCCCCCAAGTGCCGGTGGTCGCTCGAGCGAAGAAGCCGAGGATCGAATCGGCCGATATCGATTGCTCGAAGAGATCGGGCAGGGTGGCTGCGGCGTCGTCTATAAAGCGGCGCAGGACGAGCCGGTGCGCCGGGAGGTGGCGTTGAAAGTCATCAAACTGGGCATGGACACCGCGGAGGTGGTGGCGCGATTTGAGGCCGAACGGCAGGCCTTGGCGCTCATGGACCACCCACACATTGCCAAGGTTCTGGACGGCGGCGCGACGCGGGGCGGTCGGCCGTACTTTGTGATGGAATTAGTCCGCGGCGTGCCGATTACCGAATATTGCGATGCCCGAAAGCTAACTTTGAAGGACCGGATCAACCTGTTTATAGCGGTCTGCCAAGCCGTCCAGCACGCCCACCAAAAAGGGATAATTCACCGGGACTTAAAGCCTTCAAACATTTTGGTGACCGACGAAGACGGCCGGCCGACGCCAAAGGTGCTGGATTTTGGGATCGCCAAAGCGACGAACACCCGGCTGACCGACAAAACCCTATTCACCGAGTTCAACAAAATCCTCGGAACTCCCGCCTACATGAGTCCCGAACAGGCCGGGCTAGGCGGGTTGGACGTGGACAGCCGAAGCGATGTGTACAGCCTGGGTGTGCTACTTTACGAACTTTTGGTCGGGAAGACTCCGTTCGATACCCGCACGTTGCTGGCGGACGGCTTGGAAGTTCTTCTCAAGACGATTCGTGAAGTCGAGCCACCGAAACCCAGTACGCACCTAACCACCTTGAGCCGCGACGAATTGATTGCGTTGGCGGATCGGCGGGATGAAATCCCTGTGCGTCTCGATCGTACCCTAAAGGGCGACTTGGATTGGATCGTCCTAAAGACGCTCGAGAAGGACCGTGATCGTCGCTACGAAACGGTCGGAGCTCTTGCTTCCGACCTTGTCAGTTACCTCCAGGGTGAACCGGTGTCCGCCGCTCCTCCTTCGATTCATTATCGACTGGCCAAATTTGGAAGAAAACATCGAACCGCGCTGATCACGGCCTCTGCGTTCGCAGCGGTACTGATTGGAGGAATCATCGCGACGACTTTCCAGGCGGTTCGCGCAACCCGCTTTGCCAAATCCGCGGACGCCCAGCGGTTTTCGGCCGATCAGGCGCGGGCGGACCAACGAGCGTTGCTCTACGCTACAGAAATGGCCGTGTCGTATCAGTCCCTTGAGCAAGGCCAAGTCCATCGCGTTCGGCAGATCCTTGAAAAACAGCGGCCGGAAAAGGGTGAGCCCGATTTGCGCGGCTGGGAATGGCGCCATCTCTGGGCCAAGACCCGTCCCGTTGAGTTAGAGACGCTGAGGCAGCCCGGTTATGTTTCGGCGGTAGCCTATTCCCCGGACGGAAGCCGATGGGCTATCGGCTACGGAGAGGACGGAGGGATTCGTCTCTATGATGCGAAGAACAACCGCCTGCTCGCTGATAACAAAATTGGGCCAGGTATGATTGAGACGCTGACTTTCACGCCGGACGGAGATGGAATCTACCTTAGCCTGCAATCAACGAACTTTCTGCTGGTCGACGCGGCGACACTGAGCGTTCAATCCCGCTTCGAGGGCCACCAGCAGCCGGTCCGCGCGGTCGTCCCGGATTCTCAAGGTGGGATCGTCGTGTCCGCCGCTGGCGATTTCGGGCAGCAACAGGCCGGAGAGACTTTCGTGTGGGATACCCATGAGAAGAGGATCTTGTTCAAGCTGCCTTCGACGACGGGCACCGCGATGCATCCATGCATCTCCCCGTCCGGCCGTTATTTGGGCCGCGGACTGAATCAAGGGGGGATCGTCGAAGTGTGGGATTTGCGCGAGCAGCGTCGAATGGTCGAGTTCAAAGCGCATCAAAAGCTCACCTATCCGACTGCGTTTTCAGCGGACGAAAACGTGCTGGCCACCGGAGGAGATGACGGTTTCGTGCGGTTATGGAAGTGGCGTGACCGCCAAGAAATTGCGACTCTCGGCCGGCACACCGGGCTGGTGACTGACCTTGCGTTCTCGCCCGATGGGAGACGGCTAGCCACGTGCGGATGGGATAGCACTGTTCGCATCTGGGATGTTGGGGAGCTTAAAGAGCAGTCCATTCTCCTGGGACACCGCGGCGGTATCAACCGGCTCGCGTTTTCGCCGGATAGCAGTCGCGTGATTAGCGCGGGCGGTCCTGATCAAAACGTCCGGTTCTGGAGCGCGCTGGCCCGCGGCCCCGACACGCTCCTGGACACCGCCCAGGAATCGCTGGTCTCGGCGGGATTCACATCGGATGGAGAAAAATATTGTCTGCTTCGAGTTAACCCAGACGGCATCACTTCAATGAAAGGATGGCGGGCCAACCCTGGGCCAGACGGAGTTCGTCAATTGATTAGGACCTTTGAGGCGCCGGAGATTTTGGCGATGAGCTTGTGCCAGACCAATCTCGTGCTTCTCGGCGCGGGAAAGGATGAAGTTTGGATTCAGGACCTGATCAGCGGCCAAGAATTGCGACGGATGAGGAGCCCGGTCCCACTGCTCGGGCCGATCACCGCGTCTCGTGACGGCCGCTGGCTGGCCGCCTTCGGCATGAAAGACCATGTCGTAGTGTGGGACGCCCACAGCGGCGTACCCGCGGCGGTTTTTCAGTTGCCCAATGTCTCAGAAACCAAACCTACCGCGGGCCGAGGCGCGCTTCTGTTTTCTCTGGATGATTTGCTGTGGGTAGCCTTCCCCGGGGCAACGACTGTGGCTTGCGTGGATTGGAAGGTGGGCAAAGGCGTGGCCGGCTTGGAGGGCCACACCCGGGGAGTGCCGGCGCTGGCGTTGTCACCCGACGGAACCATGATTGCGACGGGTTCAGTGGATATGACCGCTCGCCTTTGGGATACGGCGACGGGAACACCGATCGCAGTCCTGCCGGGTGAAAACGGAGGAGTAACTGCCGTTTCATTTTCCGCTGACGGGTTGACGCTCGCGACCGGTCACTTCGACGGGCCCGTCAAACTGTGGAGCGTCTTGTCTAAGGCGGAAATCGCGACGTTTTACGGACACAACGGCCCAGTACAATCAGTGTTGTTTTCGCCCGATGGTCAGACGCTGGCGAGCGCCAGCTACGATGGTACAACCCGGCTGTGGCAAGCGCCTACCAAGGAACAGACCGATTGGGCGATCGGGGCCACGCGAAGCGGCTCACCGGGGAACTCATCTTCCAAGGAGTAGTGATAGTGAATTAGAACAAGGAACACCGTATGAATCCTCACCAAACACGGGCATCCCGAAAGTCAGATCGGAGCCGCTTATCAATAGGCATCCTGGGATTCGCCCTAGTTGCGTCAATGCCCTGCCTTGGCGCTGAGCCAACGTTGACGGCGCCGTTCACCCGAATCACGACCGGCCCCATTGCGAGTGAAGTCTTGCTGTCCGTGGTTGCCGCCTGGGGAGACTACGATAACGACGGCTGGCTCGATCTCTTCATCGGCAACGATGTCGACGACAACCAAACCGACGTACGGAATTCCCTGTTCCGCAACAATGGCGACGGGACCTTTTCGAAGGTCACCACCGGCTCGATTGCCACGGACCTACTCCGCGGAACACATTCCGCGGCGTGGGTGGATTACAATAATGACGGATGGCTCGACCTGGCTGTCGCCGATCTTTCTCCCGAGCGCACAAATCGTTTGTATCGCAACAATGGCGGCGGCGAGTTCGTGCGGGTGACCGAGGAAGAGGCCGGTTCTTTCGTTTCGGACCTGGCAAGATCAGTCGCTGTTTCTTGCGCGGACTATGACCAGGACGGACTCGTCGATTTTTTTGTAGCGAACGGTGCGTTGATTGAGAACCAGCAGGATTTTCTTTACCGCAACCAGGGGCCGGGGCGACTCGTTCGCGCGGAGTCTGCGTTCACCGGGCCGGCCTTAATGACGACTCAAGGGACCTGGGCTGATTATGACAGCGACGGAGATCCTGACGTTTTTATCACCCACGCCAATGACCTCGGGAATTCTCTCTTTCGTAACGATGGCGGCGGGCAATTCACCGATGTTTCCGAAGCAAGCGGTCTGGCCGATTTCGACGACAGCGTGGGGTCGGCCTGGGGCGACTATGACAATGACGGGGACTTGGACTTGGTGGTCATCAACGAGCGTCTGTTCGGGCCGAGTGATACCTGGAATTTGCTTTATCGAAACGAAGGCAATGGCGCCTTCACGAAAATCACCGATGGCCCCATCACCACGGATCTCGGCCATTTCTTGGCTGCCGCTTGGGTTGATTACGATAACGACGGTTGGCTCGACTTATTCGTGGCCACCACCCCGTCGCTGACCGATCCTGCCAACAGCGCGACCAACCGTTTGTATCGCAACCTCGGGAGCGGCGGGTTCGCCCAGGTCACGGCGGGGCGCCTCGTCACCGACCGCGCTTACGCCGGCGGCGCCGCCTGGGGCGACTACGACCTCGATGGCGATCTCGATCTCGCGGTCGGCG
>DLVS01000808.1:0-284 GCA_003445095.1 Verrucomicrobiales bacterium | reverse complement strand
TGGGGCGACTACGACAACGATGGATTTCTGGATGTGGTCGTGGCCAATGGAACGATCTTTACGGCTCAACGCAATGGTCTCTATCACAATGACGGAAACAGTAATTCATGGATCAAGCTCCGATGCATTGGCACGGTCTCCAATCGTTCGGCTATCGGAACACAAGTTCGCGTCAAAGCCACCATCGGAGGCGAAGAACGGTGGCAACTTCGCCAAATTGTGGGCAGCGAAGGATGGCTGACCTTCAATGCTCTCGATGTCGTGGTCGGTCTGGGAGACGCGAC
>DLVS01000164.1 GCA_003445095.1 Verrucomicrobiales bacterium | reverse complement strand
TCGGCGAAGGCGGCTGCGGTGTCGTCTATATGGCTGAGCAAGAGGAGCCGGTCCGCCGCCGCGTCGCGCTTAAGGTCATCAAGCTGGGTATGGATACCAAGAGCGTCATTGCCCGCTTTGAGGCGGAGCGGCAGGCGCTGGCGCTGATGGATCATCCGAACATCGCGAAGGTCCTCGACGCGGGTGCGACGGAAACGGGCCGGCCTTACTTTGTCATGGAACTGGTTCGGGGCACGAAGATCACCGAGTTCTGCGACGAGAACCGACTTTCCACACGTGAGCGGCTCGATCTTTTCATTCAAGTCTGCCAGGCGGTTCAACACGCTCATCAAAAAGGCATCATTCACCGCGACCTGAAGCCGTCGAACATTCTGGTGACTGTCCATGATCCCGGCGCCCCAGGCGTACCCGTGATCATCGATTTCGGGATCGCTAAGGCCACGCAGGGCCGACTCACCGACCAAACACTTTTCACCGCGTTCGAACAGTTTCTGGGCACGCCAGCCTACATGAGCCCTGAGCAGGCGACGATGACCGCCCTCGATATCGATACGCGCAGCGACATCTATTCGCTGGGGGTGTTGCTCTACGAATTGCTCACGGGCCACACACCGTTCGATGCGAAGGAGCTTCTCGCGGCTGGCTTTGAGGAAATGCGACGGACGATCCGGGAGAAGGAACCGATCCGCCCTTCCACGCGTCTCAGCACACTGCTCGCGGCCGAACAAATCACGGCCGCCAACTTTCGGCACACCGAGCCGCCGAAACTGGTGCACCTCCTGCGCGGCGATCTGGACTGGATTGTGATGAAGTGCCTGGAGAAGGACCGAGCGCGCCGCTATGCGACGGCGAACGCTCTGGCGATGGATTTGCAGCGGCACTTGAAGAACGAACCGGTGGTGGCCCGGCCGCCCAGTCGCCTCTACGAATTTCAAAGGACCGTGCGGCGACACCGCGTGGGCTTCGGGGCGGCGGCGGCGGTCATGGTTGTGCTAGCGGCCGCCGTGCTGGTCAGCACCCTGGCCGCCGTGCGCGCCCGGCGCGCTGAACTGCAAACCCGGCGCACCGCCTACGTCGCCGACATGGACCTGGCCAATCGCGCGCTCGACGAGGGCGATTTGGGAATGGCGCAGGCGCTCTTGCGCCGTTACTACCCAAAGCCCCACGAAGCCGATCTGCGTAATTGGGAGTGGCGCTACCTCGCCAATCTCAGCCAAGGCGACCCGCATTTCTCACTGGTCGCGCATACCAGTCACGTCCTAAGCCTTCGTTTTCTTGATGATAAAACTCTGCTGACCGCCGGTCGGGCCGATTGGCGTACGATCCTGTGGGACCTCGAACAACGCCGACCGTCCACCGTCATCACCAACAGAGGAGGTGGGGGTGGTGTTTCCGCCGTCATGGCCCTGGCTCCCGCTCGGAACACGATGATGTACCGTGCCGGATGGGGTGGTACTTCGAGAGTCTCGTTTGTGGATCTTCTGAAAGGGGTCGATCTGGGTGGAGTTGAGAAGGATGGCGGCTCGTTGGATGTTCAGGCGCCGATCGCATCGTTGGACATTTGGTCTGAACAGAATGTGCTCGCGGTGGCTTTCGGCAAGCAGGTCGGTCTCTGGGATCTGGACCACAGAATCTGGTTGAACCACTTTGAAACGGAATCCGGCGACGCGGTTCAGGGACTTTTCTCCCCGGACGGCCGAATGCTAGCTGTCGCCGACGAATTTGGTCGCATCGCACTCTGGAATCTTGCCGGGCACCTTAAGGCAGGAAAGCTTGTCCGCCCCAGGAGGCCGCCGATCGAGTATTCGGTGCTGAGATTCTCGCCGGATGGGCGATGGCTAGTAAATCCTGGCGGTCGATTGCCGACCCAGGTCTGGAGTGTGACCGACCAAGCTTTGGTGGCCGAACTGCATGATACCGCTCGTGTCGACTGCGCGGTGTTTTCCCCCGATGGCCGTTGGCTGGCGATCGCCGGAGGCGACGCCAGCATCCGTCTTTGGGAAACCTCGCATTGGCAGAAAGTGCGGACACTGCGCGGTCACACCGATCCCATTGTTTCGGTGGATATCTCGCCCGACGGGCGTCTCCTCGCGTCCGGCGCACGAAATGGTGAGGTCAAACTCTGGTCCATGGAGGAACCGGCGACTGCGACCGATCACGTGTCGTTTCCCGCCCCCTCATACCATGATGTCGCGTACGACGGCAGTGGCTTCGGTCGCGTTCTCGAGTCTGAGGGAACCAATGAAGTCCCCGCGTGGACGGCCGAGTTCTGGACGACCCAACCGCTGCAGCGCGCGTTTGTGGTCTCGCTCCCGACGGGGCCACCGAGCGCCGGAGCCGTCCTGGGAGGTCGCCGGGGGTTGGTGTTGGGTGGTTATGACGGGAGCATCCGCGTCTTCAGCCCACCTGAAGGACGCGAAATGGTCGTGAGCAACGCGCACACCGCGGAAGTTTACCTCCTGGATGTCTCCCTCGATGGAACCACCATGGCCACCAAAGGCAGCAAGAATGGCGTACCCGAAGACCGGGTGCGTATTTGGCGATTGCCGGGTTTGGAATTGATCGCCGAATTGCGAAACGCTGAGAACGTGCACGGGATCAAACTCTCGGATGATGGCAAATTGCTGGCGGGCTTCACTGGACCGGGTGACCTGGGCGTGTGGAACATCCCTTCAATGAAGGGACCACCGATGTGGCGCGGCGTCGCGGCTTTGCAGAACGTGACGGTGTGTGCGTTTTCACCCGACAGTCGCTGGCTGGCGGCGGCTCCTCCTGACGGCAGCGCGTTTCTATGGGACCTCGCCACCCAGCGCCGCATCGTGTTGCCGCGCGCGCTGACGCACTATCGTTCGCTTTCGTTTTCTCCCGATGGCACGCGGCTGGTCGCAGGATCGCAAGGAGTCAGCAAACTCTTTGACACCGCCAGCGGCCAGGCGGTGCTTTCGTTCAAAGACCGCGGGCTTAGTCTGGCTTTTGCTCGCGACGGCGAACGGCTGTTGGCGGAGGGCATTGGGGCTTTCGTGTTCCAAGCGCCTCCCTTCGAAAAGCTTCAATTCGATTGGTTGAAAGCACAGCCCTCCGGAGAAGCGCCGCCCTACCGTGGTCCCGACCCGGATTATGTAAGACCGGACCGACCCCAAAACGCCCAGCTTGGTCGATGAGCGAATTGACGAGAATTCTTGGGGCCAATGCACGCGGCGAACCCGCGACGGACCGGCTTCTATCTTTGGTCTATGACGAATTGCGCCAGCTCGCGGCGCGCAAGATGACCCAGGAGTCATCGACTCAAACGCTTCAACCCACGGCGCTGGTCCATGAAGCATGGCTTCGTCTCGGCGGCGACGACCAACCCATTTGGGAAAACCGAACGCATTTCTTCTGCGCGGCCGCGGAGGCCATGCGGCGCATCCTCATTGACCGCGCCCGAAGCAAGCAGGCGAGACGTCACGGCGGCGGCTTACAGCGACTCGATGTGGACGAAGTCGAAATCGCTGCGCCGCTGCAGGAAGACGAACTCTTGGCCGTAAACGAGGTGCTAGATCGATTTGCGATGCACGCGCCGCAGAAAGCCGAACTCGTCAAACTCCGCTACTTTGGCGGCCTGGGATTAAAAGAAGCCGGCCAAGTGCTTGGCATTTCGGAGCCCACCGCCGTCCGCTGGTGGACGTATGCCAAGACGTGGCTTTACCAGGCGATCCAAGAGTCACGCAGGCCACTGAACGGGTGATTGGCCCCTGAAATGGGGAGTCGCGCCCGCCCTCGGGTGCGGTGGCCGTCCCCTGGGCGGCCACCCGCTTTGGGCCGGGAGTCGGACCGGGACAATCGCGGCGGCGCCGGACCGACAGCGGGGCTGATCGGATTCTGGAGGTTTTCCTTCTCCATGGACCGCACACTTTGGAGTGCGCCGGCAGAGCGCCAGCGGCGACGGCGCTTTGGCAGCCGGACGCGCGTCGAATTGACTTGTACGTTTCTTCGGGCTGAGGCCCCGCGGCGAAAAAGCGGCGTGGCGCTTCGCTTCCCGCCGCACTCCCAAAAAAGGGCGGCGTTTTCCGGTTCATGGCCCGTTGATTGTTCCCAGCTCGGAATTCCGCATTTATCTGAGAAGGGCTAAAGACCATGATTAAAACTCGACCGATAGCGCTCGTCGCCATCCTGTTCCTGGGATTGGCCTCGGCCAACCTTGCAACCGCCGCTGACCTCAAGGTTCCGGCGGATCATCCCACCATCCAGGCCGCCGTGAACGCCGCCTCCGATGGCGACACCATTCACATCGCCTCCGGGGTTTACACCAATCAGGTGCGAATCACCTCTAAGAAACTGACTTTGATCGGTCAGCCGGGGGCGATCCTGCGCGCCACTAAGCAAATGGTGACCTTTGTCTCTCCATTCCCAGGGGTTACCTACGTGGGTGTTCAAGTAATGCTGATCGAATTGTCCGACGTCACCTTGCAGGGATTGACCTTCGAGGGCGAGCGTTTGGCCGAAAGCTTCGTCGGTGAGGGTCCTCTCCTGGGGATATTCTTTAGTCGGAGCGGCGGCGAGGTGGAGAGCTGCAAATTCTATGGCTTTCGCGATAGCACCCTCGGACCTGAAGACGCCAGTCCGATTTGGGTCCGAACCTTTGAAGACGACGATGTCACCGTGCGCGTGGCCGGCTGCACCTTCGCGGACAGCTACGGGGCCATATTCTTGAGGGGCGGGCCTATCCGGCAAAACATCACGGCCGTGATCGAGAATAACACG
>DLVS01000546.1 GCA_003445095.1 Verrucomicrobiales bacterium | reverse complement strand
GACGATATTGTTCCAGAGCGTTACCGGGTCGTGACCCAAGCTGGAGGCGCAGCCGATGCCAGTAACGACGACGCGACGGTCAGACCAAGAACTCATAGGCGAGGCAAATCATTAGCAATGAAACGGGTGCTCGGCGGCAAAGGAAAAGTTCGGATGGAAACGAAAAGGCAGCCGGTGGACCGGCTGCCTTCGCGTCGGGATCACGCGCTCGATTACTTCTGCGTGTCTTCGACGTATTTGATCACGTCCCCGACCGTTTGCAGCTTTTCAGCCTCTTCGTCGGGAATCTCCATGCCAAACTCTTCTTCGAGCGCCATCACCAGCTCGACCGTGTCGAGGGAGTCAGCCCCAAGATCTTCGATGAACTTGGCTTCGTGCGTGACCTGGTCGGCTTTGACACCAAGCTGCTCGACGATGATGTCCTTGATACGTTGTTCGATGGATTTTTCAGCGGCCATAGGGCGTGTTCAATTTGCGTCGCCTGTCTAGGCGTGGGTTGCGGGTGCGTCAAGCCTTGTTCCCGCAAAATCTTCGGGGCGTCACATCACCATGCCTCCGTCCACCGTCAGCACTTGTCCGGTTACGTAGCGTCCACCGGGGCCGGAGAGATACAACACCGCCTCGGCGATGTCGTCGGGTTGCCCAAAAGCCCCCAGCGGAATCATTTTGAGCAAGCCGTCTTTCAGCTTCTCGTCGAGCACGGCCGTCATGTCAGTGGTGATGAAGCCTGGCGCCACGGCGTTGCAAGTGATTCCGCGCGACGCGAATTCTCGGGCCACGGATTTGGTGAATCCAATCAAGCCGGCTTTGCTCGCGGCGTAATTGGACTGCCCGGCGTTGCCCATCAGTCCCGCCACGCTCGAAATGTTGATGATTCGGCCGGAGCGTTGGCGGAGGAACGTTCGGGAAAACGCCTTGGTGAAAAGGAAGGCGCCCCGCAGGTTGGTGTCGAGGACCGTGTCCCAGTCTTCATCGCTCATCCTCATGAGCAACCCGTCCCGAGTGACACCCGCGTTGTTGACCAGAATGTCCACCTTGCCGGTGTCCGCCAGGATGCGTTCGACGGCCGCAATCACCGCGTCGGCTGCCGCGACATCTACTGCTACCGCCCAAGCTTTGCGGCCGGCTGCCCGCACTTCCTCCGCGACCTTCTCGGAGTTTTCGGCCGTCCGAGAAACGCAAACGACGTCCGCACCGGCACCGGCGAGCTTAAGCGCGATCGCCCGGCCAATGCCTCGGCCGGCGCCCGTCACCACTGCCACTTGGTTGGATAAAAAACTCATTCAGAAAACACACGACTCGAGCTTAGACCAGTCGAGGTCGCGCTTGTCGCTGTCTTGGGATGGTGCGCGATGCAGGGTTCGAACCTGCGACCCCTACCGTGTCAAGGTAGTGCTCTACCACTGAGCTAACCGCGCGCCGAAACAGGGCGGCAATCTAGAAATGAGCCCCCCGTGTGCAAGGTATTTTTCCTGGAAGTCCTTATTCGATACCCAACAGCCGCCGCCCTTCGGCCGTGATCATGCTCTGGTGCCAAGGCGGATCCCACACAATCTCGACGGACGCGTCTTCGACTCCAGGCAGCATCAGCAGTTTCTGCTGCGCGTCCCCAGCGATCGTGGCACCCATGCCGCAACCGGGCGCGGTCAAAGTCATTTTCACGAACACCTTTTTGTTCCCGGCGGGCAAATCTTCCAACCCCATATCGTACACCAAACCCAGGTCCACGATGTTGACCGGAATCTCCGGATCGTAGCAGCTCCGCAAGGTTTCCCAGACCATCGCCTCATTCGCGAGGTCACCGGTCGTCGCCGGGGCAGCGGGTTTTTCTTCGGCTTTTAGGCCCAGCGCGTCGGCATCGCGCGGGGCGATGCGAAATAAGCCACCCAATGCATGGATGGTGTACGAGCCGCCTAAAGTTTGAGTAATGTCCACTTCGGTACCGGCGGGGAGGATCACGGTATTGCCCGCCGGGATTTGCACCCCGTTGCAATCGCGGCTCAAGGTAACGGACTGAACAGAAGTCATGGCTGGGCCAGTATAGTCGGGCGCGGGGCTGCGCAAAGTGGGAAGACGATTGAGCCTTGGTAAGGTCGCAATACTTTTAGCGGGCCGCCGATTTAGACGACCCCACAAGTCCGAAAATTGTGCATGCCCGAGTGGAATCCAGCTTGACCTGACGATATCTGGGAACTCTTTCTTTTCTGATTCACATGAGAGCCATCATCTTCGTCGCCACCATGGCCTTCGTTTCGGCCGTTTCACCTTCCGCCGTCGGCGCTGCCGGCTCGCTCCTAGCTCCTGGCGCCAAATTGGAAAAGCTCGCGGGTGACTTCGAGTTCACCGAGGGACCGTCGGCCGACAAAGCCGGAAACGTCTTTTTCACGGATCAACCTAATGACCGGATAGTCCGGTGGGATGCTGCTTCGGGGAGCTTCACTGACTGGTTGAAGCCGGCCGGCCGCGCCAACGGAACGTATTTTGACCGAGCCGGAAACCTGCTCGCGTGCGCCGATGAAAAGAATGAGTTATGGTCAATTTCTCCCGACAAAAAGGTCACCGTTTTGCTCAAGGATTTTGGAGGGAAACCCCTCAATGGACCAAACGACCTTTGGATTCGCCCTGACGGCGCGCTGTATTTCACGGATCCGCTCTACAAGCGGCCCTATTGGAAGCGCGATCCGGCGATGCAGCAGCCCGGGCAGTACGTCTATTTCCTCCCCAAAGATCATTCAACGCCCCGAGCGGTGGCGACCGATCTCACCCAACCGAACGGGATCATCGGGACGCCGGACGGAAAGATTCTCTACGTGGCCGACATTGGCGCCGGCAAAACGTATGCCTACGACATCCAGGCCGACGGAGGTTTGAAGAATAAGCGGCTATTCTGCGAACTGGGTTCCGATGGAATGACGCTCGATACCGAAGGCAATGTGTATCTCACCGGCAAGGGGGTCAGTGTGTTCGATTCTACGGGAAAGAAGCTCGAGCAGATCGACGTCCCAGAAGGTTGGACGGCGAACGTGACCTTCGGGGGCAAAGATGGGAATCTGCTTTTTGTTACCGCGAGTAAGTCGGTTTACGCGGTCAAACTTAGGGTCAAGGGTGCCCAATAATTTGCGCGCCAGCGGGAGGCAGCGGCTAGGCGAGAGCTAGGCAAGGCGGGACACGGCCGGTTGGAGTGGACTTCAGCTCACAGGTTCGCAGAGCGAACACTGGAGTTTGGCCATTTTCAGGCCGCGAAACGGAATTTATTCCGCAGGACCGTCGTGACGGGCAACACGCCAAGAGACTCCCGGTGGTTCTGTCGCGAATCAGCGTTCCTGCGGACTGAAGTCCGCGGCCCAGTTGCTCTGGCAACTGGGCATGCGGGATAAATCCCGCCGCAACGTCGAAACGAACCCAACGAAGCCCACGCCGACGCGTCGCTGCCGGCCAGCGCCGCGGCGGACGAGGCCGTCCGCGCTCCGTGCCGCCTTGATGCCGAATTCCTAAGAGGACTCCGGAGGTGAAGATCGGGTGCTCGGGGAGCGCCTGCCTCCGGCGGGCTGTTTTCGGCGTCCCGCCGAAAACCTCGTCCTACTGATTCTTTAGCGAACCACGCGAAAAAGGTGGGTCAACGCGGTCCCGGCGCGACGCCTAAACCCACCCGCCAGAGGCGGTAAGACGGTTGCTCTACGGCGGGTTGGTGAACGGTGAGGTGCCAGCGGAGAGGGTGTTGGTGCTTATGGGCGTCCCGTCGGGCGGGGACACAGCGCAAGGGAGATGATGGGCGGATGAGGAGTTTTCACAATGATTCGCGGGTGTTGGTCACTGCGCCAAAACGTGACAGATGTCCCTATAGGTTATAGGTCTGTCCCCAATGAGTCCGCTTTACAGTCCTGGTGTCGCGGTGTATTCATTGGCGTATGTCAAGAGTGCTCACCGTGAGAGTCGCCCCGCATCTGCTGGCCAAGGCCGAGGCGCGCGCGGTGCAACTCGGCCTGGATCGGGCCGGTTATGTCCGCAACCTGATCGAGCGGGACTTGGAGACGTCCAACGGCCAGTCCCGGCGCCCGTTTGCGTCGGAGGATTTGGTCGGGGCCTTTGAGTTGGGCGGTGGGTCTGCGACCAACCAGCGGGTGCGGGAAGTCTTGAGCCGGCGGTCCCGTTCAAAGCGTGAAACCGATCGCTGACACGGGCGTCATTGTGGCTTTGCTGGCGGCCGATGATCCGGCGCACGCCTGGGCGGCAAACGCCTTTCGCCGGCACAGTCCCTTCTTCACTTGCGATGCAGTGGTGACCGAAGCCTGCAGTTTTTTCCCCGATCCCCGTCCGGTGCTCACGCTGATTTCCCGCGGCGATCTGGTCCTGGATTTTGATCTCGCCGAGGAGATGGCGCGCGTGCTCGCCTTGATCACCAAGTATGCCGATCGGCCCATGGATTTGGCCGATGCCTGTGTGGTCCGCATGACGGAGTTGAACGAGCGGTGCAAGGTGTGGACGGTGGATCGCCGGGACTTCGTTGCCTACCGTCGTCATGGTCGGCAACCGGTGCCGTATGAGTTCCCGCCGATTCGTTAAGGCTTTCATGGTTTCTTCTCCCGGCCTTGGGGTTTGAGCGGTGAGAGAAATTGGAGGGGAATCACTTCGCGTTCTCGTCCCGGACCCTACCAGGCCACGGCGAGATGCCCCTCGGACAAGTTGAACAGGAGCAGCCCAGCAGGAACCGGCGCGTCCCGGCGGGCGTTGAAGGGCTCGGGGGGAATCTTCAAGCAGGGGGGCTTTCGCAAGCGGGAGTTGTGCTTTCATGGCTTCGTTGCCAGCCAACCCGGTCCTCTCACTGCGAGACGAGGCGGTAGAGGCGGCTGAGGTGATTCATCCACTGCGGGTCGGTGAACGGGCCGAGCCGCCGGCCTGCCCCGACTCTGTGCCGGCGGTGAGGGTGTTGGTGCTCACCGGAGTCCAGACAGGAGCGGCGAGGTCGGGGCTGGCTTCCACCACGACCGAAGCGCCCGGGGCCCAGGAGATGAGGAAGCCGAAGCCGTTGGTCGTTGCGCCAAAGCCGGGGCCGCCGCTGAGGATCACCGGGTGGCGCAGCGTCCGGAGCGCGGTCGGACGACCGCGCGAACATTGCATACCGGCAACCACCTGCTTGCTCCAAGGTGGCAGTCCAGCGTAATCTCATCGCAAGCACGATGAATCCACTGGCCGCCATTGCTTCCCACAGGGCGGCGCTCCGAGAACTCGGCGCCCGGCGAATCGGAATCTTTGGTTCGTTCGCGTGCGGCGAGGAGCGCTCGGACAGTGATGTGGACGTTTATGTCGAATTCGACGAGGCCAAGCGCACGTATGACAATTTTTTTTGCCCTTCACGAACGGTTGGAAGCTCTGTGCCAGCGTCGCGTCGATCTGGTCACGGATAAATCGCTCACCGAAACACAAGCGCGCCTGATCCGGCCCACCGTGCGGTATGCTTCCGACCACCCTTGAGCGGCTGCGGGATATCCTGCGCGAGGCGGAGTTCCTGTCAGCCCAGGTGGCCTTGGTGAGCGCCGGGGTCTTCCTCCCCGATGAAGTACGCAAACGTGCCTTTGTCCGCAGTGTTGAGATCATCGGCGAGGCCGCCAAAAATGTTCCCGAGGAAACCCGCGCACGGTTTCCCGATCTGGAGTGGCAGGTTGCTTGCCGGGAGCATCCGGCGTGTGCATCGTATTCCTCATGACCAAGGACGTGGCCATCCGTTTCCGTTTCCGGCCCAGGGAAGCCGCCGCCCTCAACCGTTATGCCCGCCGGCGGCAGGCGTATCCCGCCCAGGTGGGCGCGCAATTGGTCTGCGAGGGGCTGCGCCGCGCCGAATACGCCGGCATTGATTTTCGCGACACCCCGGCGGGCCGGCTGGCCTTCCTGACCGGACATCGCCTGGCCGTATGGCAGGTGGCCCAGGTTGTCCGAGAGTGTGGCGGCGACCCGCGTAAGGCCGCGCGCACGCTGGCACTTCCGCCGTTGCTGGTGGCCGCCGCCATGAACTACGCCAACGACTTCGCCGACGAAATCAATCCCCTGCTGGCCGACGCGGATGCCATCAGCCACGAGACCTTGAAACGGTTGTTGCCCGGGCTGGAAGTGGTGGACGGATGACGCTGACGCCCCTGTTGCTGGATGAAGACTGCCCGACGGCGCTGGCCGCTGCCCTCGGCAAGGCCCTGCCAGGAGTGGATGTGATCCGCCTGCCGGATTGGCACCGAGGCGCGTTTCTGGGGCAGCCCGATCCAGTGATATTGGCACAACTGGCGATGGAAGGCCGCGCCTTGGTCAGCTTTGACGTGAACACGCTCCCGCGATGGTGGAAGGAGCGCTTTGAGGCGGGGGAACCCTGCCCGCCGGTGATACTGATTGATCACCGCACGTTTCGCCGTGACCAACCTGGGGCCGTGGCCCGTGCGCTGGTCTCTTTATTGAGCCGGGAACCCCGTCCCGATGGTCCGCGTTTCCTGACGCGCGGTGGGTGATCTCTGGCGTCCGTAGGGCGGGAGTTCTCCTGCGCCAGGTCACGGCTTGAAGAGCCGGAAATACTGCGGGGTGGAGGCGGGAGTCACGGTCAGGTTGTTTACGTTGCCTTCCGGGATGGGCGTGCCGGGGGCGGGCTGCCAGTTCACGGAGTCGAGGCGGTCGGCGACTTGCAGGGAATAGTCGGTCGCGCTGGCGGGCCAGGAGAGGGCCGCGCCCGCCGGCCCGGGCACGAACCGCAGATAGGGCGGCGCTGTGCCGAGGAGCGCCCAAGTCTGACACGGTGACGTGGCAGTCGCCGCCACCCCGCTCAAGATCTGGCCTCCCAGCGTGATCCTGCCCTAGGCAAATCATGGACGGTTCGTCGCACGGGGGAAGCTCCGTCGGCCATCACACCGATCAAATTTCGCCCCCGGCCACCGTGTTGCTTTTATCCCTTTGTTGCCGGTCCAGGAGCCAAAGGCGCTTGATCCCCTCCGGCGGAGACCGCTCCCACGGAACTCATGGGTTCTCGCCGGGCTTGACCGGTGATACTACGCCAGTATCGTCATGCGTGCCGAGGAAGATTCGCGAGCTGCGGGCGGAGCTGGAACGGGCCGGTTTTGTGGACCGGGGTGGGAAGGGCAGCCACCGAAAGTTCCGGCATCCGTCCGGGGCTCAGGTGGTCTTGAGCGGCCAGAGCGGCGACGACGCCCATCGTTACCAAGAGCGTCTGGTGAAAGAGGCCCTGCATCAAATCGAGCAATCATGAAGAAGCCAAAGAAGTCCCTCTCGGAGCGCCCGCCCGGCGCCGATTACCTCCGCGTCCTGGAATGGTCCGACGAGGATCAATTGTTCCTCGGGAGCGCCCCGCCGTTGGTCGGCCGGTGCTGCCACGGGAAGACTGCCACGGAAGCCGCCCGCGAACTGGAAGAGGTCATCGCGATGCTGATCGAGCAGGCTGAGCGCGACGGCGAGCGGCTTCCAACCGCTTCTGCCGGCCGGAACTATAGCGGCAAATTCGTCCTACGAATCAATCCTGAGCTGCATGAAGCCCTGGCCGTCAAAGCCCTGAAGGATGGCCGAAGTCTCAATGAACACGTCGGGAGACTGCTGCAAGCCGCCTGATCTCGCCGTTCTGAATGTCCCCCGGCTTGCTCTGAGCGCTTGCCGATCCCTTCGTGCTGAGGTCCGGCAGAGCCCGGGCCTGCCAGGACGTGACTCCGAACACCGCACCCTCGAACGCCGCCCAAGGCCAGGTCATCGCTCACGAGCTGTTCGGCAATTGCCGGGTTCACGGCTTGAAGAGTCGGAAATACTGCGGGGTGGCGGCGGGAGTCACGGTCAGGGTGTTCAGGCTGCCTTCCGGGATGGGCGTGCCGGGGGCCGGCTGCCAGTTCACGGAGTCGAGGCGGTCGGCGAGTTGCAGGGAATAGTCGGTCGCGCTGGCGGGCCAGGAGAGGAGCTCGCCCGCCGGCCCGGGCACTAGCCGCAGATAGGGCGGCGCGGTGCCGATGATCGCCACCTCGTGACATCCCGCCGCAATCGCCGTTACCCCACTCAAGACCGGAAACTCTTCCGATTGATCCGGCCACGACACCACCGAGCCATCGGCTTTCAACGCCATGGTTTGATACAGTCCCGCGGCAATCGCCGTCACTCCGCGCAAGTCTTCTGGTATATCGGTCTGACCGTTGTC
>DLVS01000373.1 GCA_003445095.1 Verrucomicrobiales bacterium | reverse complement strand
GAAGCTCGGTTCAACGCCGGCAATGCCTTCTTTGTGTTGACCAATAACGTGGTGGACTTCAGTCGAGTGGAACTTCTCTCGTCGGCCATGCGGCTCGATATGCAAGGGACCGTTGGTTTTGACGGCACGCTCAACCTCGTCATGGAAGCGCGGCCACTTCGAGGCGTGCCGTTGTTGGGGGCGCTCCTGGACGTGGTGCTCGCGCCGGTGACCAAGCTGCTCGAATACAAATTGCACGGCACGCTCGAACATCCGGTGGCCGACCTGCGAAACGTGCCCTCGTTCATGCTGGCGCCCTTGCGGCCCTTCAAAACTCTCAAAGCAATTTTCGGTGGGGGCTCCGAACCAAAGCCACCGCCCCAGGTGGAAGAATCCAAGCCGTAGGATTCGCCGACATACTTGGACCTTGGGACCGGTGACGGAGGTCATATTCCCGTCGCCTCGGCTCCCAGGAGCGATCCCACAACCACTTTGCTGTGCAGGGTCAAGTTCACCACCAGCGAGCTGTTGGTCGGCCCGGTGCGGGTGACGCGGATCTTGGCGCGCTTGGCGCCCGCCATATTCTTGTCGTCACCCAAATCGGGGCTAGCGGTCAGCTCCACCGTAGTTCCCAACGGGTAGTTGTACGTCGCCCAGCCATCTTTGTCCGGATCCAACACGTACCCACATCCTTTTACGCCGGCCACCAGCCCGCAGGACCGCCGTTCATTCCAGCCGTCCCGGATCCCACGCCCGCTCCCAAAGCCATTGGTAATCCACGTTGTTTCCCTGCGGGCCGCTGCCGGCGACCGCCAATTGCTCCCGAGTATCGGTCCGCGGCGCTGTGCGTGGGTCGAGCCATTTGTGAATTTCACCATGTCCATCCACAAAGGTCACTGGACAGCGGCGCCCATGCCGACCCGCTGGCCAAAACCCCTCCCAGCCAAACTCCGGTGGCGCCAAGCTCAAGGATACCAGAAACATCCCGTGGGTGATCGTGGCTTCATGCGAGTCGATAAACAGAAACAAGTCGGCTGGCGACTTGACCCGAAAATCACTCAAGCGCACCAAGGCCAGCCGATCATAGGCCAAGCCCGACTCCAAATTGCCGCCCGCGCCTTGGGTACCGAAGCCAATCGCGGCATTCATCGAATAGCTGCGCACCCGCCGCGGCCCGGTCCATTTGAACGGCGAGTTGGGCCGACTGTGATCACC
Organism: Verrucomicrobiales bacterium; assembly: GCA_003445095.1. GTDB lineage: Bacteria > Verrucomicrobiota > Verrucomicrobiia > Limisphaerales > UBA9464 > UBA9464. Next base: position 5,433 of record DLVS01000373.1, on the reverse strand, counting down.
CGGACAGCGAAACACACCGGCCGCCGTCAAGTACGGCCCCAGATGCCCCGACCCCGGCGTGAGCAACAGCGCCGTATTGGTGGCGTCTTGAATGCTCCCCATCGCCTGATGGATGTTGCCTTCCACCCACCGGGGATAATCCGGCCAACCGGTCCGGGTCTCCGCGGGCGAGAGCCAATCCCGCTGGTCCAAAGCATACAAATGCCACGCGGCGGTCAGCTGCTTGACGTTGCTCAGGCACACGATCGCCTCGGCCTGCTGGCGGGCACGACTCAAGGCCGGCAAGAGTAAGGCCGCCAGGATCGTGATGATGGCGATCACCACTAACAGTTCGATGAGGGTGAAGCCACGGCGACGTGCCGCCGCAAGCGTATGGGGTGCATACGCCTCGGGCATGTCGGTCAGGGCGTCGCGCCTGGACCCTCGTTGAACCATTTCGCTCACGACATTCACGACCGAGTTAGTGGAAACGAAGTTTTCGGCGGGGACGCCGAGAACAGCACGCCAGGCGCGCGGTCCCCAACCTCCTCGGTTCTCGCTCCTCGCTGCTCACTTCTGTGCCCTCACGGCTGGCGCAGCCGATAGAATCGCTGTTCGTCCTCGGTGGGAACTGCCACCGGATCGCCGTTGCCTTCGATAACGGTTTCCCAGGTGATGGGCGGGACCAAATTGGTGGTCGATTCCAGTACCAGCGCTCCCCAGCGAGCATCCCAGGAGAAGGTCAAGCTCTCGGAATCGATCTGAGTTTGGATCGGCGGCAACGGCGGCGGCTGCCCGGCTAGAATTGGTTCATTGGGCACCGGATGAACCGCGTAGTCCACCAAATCAAACGCAGTGTGGCTGTCCACTACCGGCCGAGAGAGGCGTAGCCACCCGTAATGGGTTCCGGTAGTCAACGACAACCGGAGGCCAATTAATAGCTCCGATTCGCTTTCGTAGGCCGGCTCACCAAATGTGGAGTAGCGCCAATCTTCTTGTCGGATCGCTCGGTACGCAAGCAGCCGAAAGCCATAGCTCTCCGATGGCGGCAATGGCGGATCTGGCAAGTAATTGGTCAGGGCGCGCCGGCTGCTACTTATGGTTTCTCCGGCACGGAATTGGAGCCGCGTATTGGTAGCTCGGACAAAACGAGATGCTCGCCACGGTTCGATTCCAAATCCGACAATCCAGTCCTCCGGGAGGTCACCAATCTTGTCGGCGGTCGAACTGTACCGCACGTCCGTTGTACCACTGTCGTCAAAATCCAGGCTAACGAGGGGACCAATGTTGGTGATGGGTTGAGCATACGCATCTACGCAGAACAGGCTCAATAGGATCGAAAAAGTGGCTAGTGATTTCATATCTACTTCAGTTTCCGATGGCTCTTGGGACGAGAATGAAGGCGCGCGCGCTACCGTTGAGCGCTCCGTTTCCAACGATGTGGCCCGCATCATTGACTGCCGTCGCCTCTTTAAGGACCCATCCCGACGTTCCAGAAACAAAATGCGCATCGTTTAGGTCAATCCAGTCGGTTGCATTAGTGCTCGCGGCCCACTTTATCACCGCACGAGTTGGATCAGTAATGGAATCCCCCGACCAACCGACGATCCAGCCCACTTCATTGATTCCCTTTGCCTCACTGTGGGAATCGATCTGCGATCCGACTTTTGCCTTCCACGCCTGCAAGTCAACCGCGGCAGAGTCGCTTGCTAGACTGGACGAAGGCCACGCAACTCCTCTCCGAAAAGATGAGGGATTGTCATACCATCCAACCGCTTGTCCGGTCCGATTTACCAATCGTGCCCGGGCCTTCAGATTCTGATTCCCCGACTTTCCTGGGGCGTACAAAATGTCTCCGACGCCGTTGGCCGAATTGAAAGCTAACTGCTGAACATTGGTCCCGGCCTTGCTTCGAAACGCCGCGTCGATCGAAGAGCCACCGCTATAGTCCACATGAAATTGACCCACCACTTGGTTGGAAAGGTTGGCTCCAAAAGCGCTACCGGCCCAGTTCACGTCGAGGCTGCCGCCAACATCTTTCGTGGTGTAGTTGGTCCCGAAACCCTCCCACGCCACTGGGCGCAAGTAACCCGCAGGATGGTTCTTGCTGTGGCCCACGATGACACTGGTGTTGGACACAATGCCGTAGGCCGCGCTCGGCCCAATGAAGATGTGCAGCAGGTTGAAATCCGACCCACTCACTCGCGTGACCCGCGCGTCATTTCCCGAGGGACCGACCAGAACCAGCGGATCGGTGCTGATGCCAGCATAAACGACATTCTCCTGCGGGTAGAACAGTGCATCCGGCAACGTCCAATATCCGCCCGTTGGGAAATAGTTGGTCTGTGTGTGCGAGCTGTAGCCGGCGACCCGCGGTTGGGTTGAGTCCGTGATCTCGTTGATCGCATAAACGGCCGACGAGTTGGTCGTAAAACCACTCACCCCCAGCTCCTGCAGCGACCACAGAGGCCCATCGTAAATGAGGATGCTTACGTTCGTGGAAATGCCTGGCGCGTAATTCGTGCTCGCGCCCAACCGGCACACGATCAGGTTCTGTTCGGTGATATTGTCCGCCCGCGTGATCACTTGCGCATCGGCCGTCGCTAACCCGGCAGGGATGGTGAGGGTACCGGTGGTGTACGGGCTGCTCGTGCTCCAAGTCCCCGTACCGCTGGAGATCGAGTAATCGGCGGTGCCGCTGGTGCCGTACTTAGGCGCCAAGTCGCTCAGATCGGTCGGCCGGTACACGACGTTGCTTTGGATGGTGAGGTTGACTACCAACGAGCTATTGGTCGGCCCCGTGCGGGTGACGCGAATTCGGGCGCGCTTGGTCATTTCCGTGTTTTTGTCGTCGCCTACGTCGGGGCTGGCCGTCGCCTCGACCGTCGTGCCCAACGCATAGCTATGCGTCGCCCACGCGTCTCGATCCGGATCCAACACACCATTGACTGTACCCACATCCTTCCACGCCGCCAGCCGGCAAACGCCGTGCACCCCACCCAAATTGGTAATCGTGAAGCTGACTATGCCGTTCGTCACGGTGTTGTTGGACGAGGCGCCACTTAGGACCGAGCCGTTTGCTAGTACAATCCAGTTCGTCAGCCACAAAGTTTCGCCGGTGCCGAACGACGTCCCGGTCGTTCCCCCAGCCGCCAGGCGTTGACTCGCGAGGCGGGCCACCACCGTCAGTGTCCCGTTGTTGTTAGTCGGGTTGTAGGTAGTTTGACCGATCTGAACTTCGCGCACCGAGGTCAGCCGACCGCTGCCATTGGTCACCATCAGCACCCGCTCCAAGCGGCCCTCCGGCTGGAAATCGGTCGGCGTGGCCGAGGTCGGACTTTCCGTCCTTTCACCAACGCTCGACACATGCCAGTAATTCGCCCATGCCACGCTTTCGTATGGTTCAATCCATTGCCTTTTCCGTACTCCTAACGTCCGCGGTCCTCGGGGTGGAACAATATCCACTCGGACCTGACTCCCTTGAACGCGCTCCGGGCGTCCCTCGCGGCCGGGTCGAGATGTTTCAGTTCACCAACTCTCAGGTGTATCCGGACACGCAGCGCGATGTGTGGGTTTATATCCCCGCCCAATATGATACCGCCAAACCGGCCGCGCTGATGGTCTTTCAGGATGGGCGAGGATATGTCGATGAGAAGGGGCAACAGCGCGTGCCGATCGTTTTCGACAATCTGATCGCGAAAGGCGAAATGCCGGTGACCGTGGGTGTATTTATCAACCCCGGCAATCGGGGCACGAACGCCCCAGGCGAAACAGGCAATCGTAGTAATCGCAGTTTCGAGTACGATTCGTTGGGTGACGCTTATGCGCGTTTCTTGATCAATGAGCTGCTTCCGGCCGTGACCAACCGATTCCAGCTCAATCTCAGCACCGATCCGCAGCAACGCGCGATCGCCGGTATGAGCAGTGGAGGCATTTGCGCTTGGACGGTGGCTTGGGAGCGGCCGCAATCGTTTGGTAAGGTTCTGAGCCAAATCGGAAGCTTCGTGAACATTCGGGGCGGCGATGTCATTCCCGGGCAGATCCGGAAAACGGAGCGCAAGCCGATTCGTGTATTCCTTCAGGACGGATCCAATGACTTAAACAACCTGCACGGCAATTGGCCTTTGGCGAATCAACAGATGGCCAGCGCCTTGGGTTTCGCGGGTTACGACTACCGATTTGTCTTCGGCGAAGGTGCCCACAGCGGAAAGCACGGCGGCGCCATTCTTCCCGATTCTCTGCGCTGGCTTTGGCGACCCGCCCTGGCGTCTCTCCCAAAACCGGAAACCAAGGACAACTTGGACGGCGACGAAGCACTTTCGAAAGTTTTGTCCGACGGCGGAAACATTAGGGATTGGGAATTGGTCGGCGAAGGATTCGGCTTTACGGACGCGGCGGCAGGCGACGCCCAAGGAAATTTCTACTTCAGTGATCTGCCCAAAGGCATCGTTTATCGCAGCAGCGCGAGCGACGCCAAACCTGTCGCCTGGTTAGAGAACGGGCCCAAGATCAGCGGGCTCAAGTTCGGCCCCGACGGCAAGCTCTACGCCGCCACCCAAGGTGACGCGAAAGAGAAACGGATCATCGTCGTGGACCCCGCGACAAAGGCGATTGAGACTGTGGCCACGGATGTTCAGCCCAACGACTTGGTGGTATCACGAGCGGGCTGGATTTACTTCACCGATACTGGTGCCGGGCAAGTGATCGCAGTTCCCACGAGCGCTCGAGACTTGTCGCGGCCCCATCCGGTCGCCGGAGGAATCAAGTCGCCCAACGGACTTACGCTAAGTCCCGACCAACGCCAGTTGTGGGTCAGCGAATATGGCGGCACGAATGTGTGGAACTTTCTGATCGCCGAGGACGGCACCTTGCGTGGCGGTGAACGTCTGGCGGAACTACGGGTGTTGCCGGGTAAAAACGACAGCGGAGGTGACGGCTCCACGACTGATGCTGCCGGACGCGTGTACGTCACGTCGCACGCCGGCATTCAGGTGTTTGACTCTGGAGGCCGATTGGGCGGAGTCATTTCTCGACCTCAGGACAAAGGCACCGTCAGTTGCGCCTTCGCAGGACCTGATCGCGCCTGGCTTTATGTGTGTAGCAGCGACAAGGTGTATCGACGGAAAACGCTCACCAGCGGCGCCACGGTTCCTTAGGCGATTAGCAACGACGCTATCCAGCGATCTGAGAGCCGTGCTGAACGGCGCGCTGCTAAAACATCCGGCGAGAGTCGGCAACCAGCTAAATCCATTCTGGACGTCGCGATTAGCCGCGGGCAGAAGTATTGATATGAACCTGGCCCCTGGAGGCAAAGACTACGTTCGAGTACTGCATCCGCTCAGGATGCTTCTCACTCTTATCGTGTCGTTGAGCGCATCGGGCGGGGTTGCCGCCGAAGTTCCTCGTCCCTTCCAGGTGCTATGGACCCAATCGGTTCCAATGGGGAGGCCGAGG
>DLVS01000487.1 GCA_003445095.1 Verrucomicrobiales bacterium | reverse complement strand
TAATAGTTTTCCACAGGGGGAGCCTCACTTCGTCAGCTCCCCCTGTGGAAAACTATTAACTCCGCTCTTTTCCGCGTTTGCACTGCCCGAACCCTGTTTTGCGACTCGGTTCCGCCAGAGTCGTTGCGAACGCCATAGGGATGAATGTGCGGGAGAAAAAGAGAGCGGAGCCGGCGAGGCGCAAAGGCCCACCGACTCCGTGTGAGGTCGTTTCCGAGTTGAGATTACCAGAGCGATACGAGCACAGCCACCTCGCTGCCGAGGTGAACTTCGGCTACGGTCAAGGATGGCGAATCGAGAAACCGGTCTGTGTCAAAGATGAGACCGTCGCACGGTGTAGATTCCCAAATCCGGTACAACTCTGGATAGTACAGCTCAAACAGTTCGAACGCGGCTTCGCGGCGCACATCGGTAAAGTTCGTCCCGAAGAAACAGCAGGGCGCCTGATCCCTGATTTGATCGGCGGTGAGCTTCCCAAGGCTCCCGCCGTGGATGGCGACGGCAAAGTACACCGAGAGGTAGTTTTCTTGTGTGTCGCCGCCCAAGTCATCGAGCAACGACGCGAGAGCGAGCAGCTCGGACGCGGTCACGCAATTCTGTCCCTCAAAGACTACCGAAAGCTCCGGTTTGTTCCCCGCGGGCCAAAATTCCGCCTCGCCGTCACGATCGTGGTTCCAAGCAACGATATCCTGCGCGGTAAGCGCGCGTTCGATCGCGGACTCGGTTCGAAAGTTGAAACCTTCGAAGTGTCCTAAGTCGTAATTAATGGTTTGGTTGTTCTGATTCATGGTTTTCTCCTTGGTTGTTCTCCTCCCCAAAAAACATTCCCCGGGGAGGAGGGGTGTTTTCGCTCACTCCTGAAACACCCCGCATCACCGGGGAATGGTCCGATCAGTCAGCCCGGTACGGGCTGTCCGCTTAAAATGATTTGGGCGGAGACGACACGGCCGAACCGGACCAGTCCTCCACGAGCAGGAACGTGACAGGCTTTGCTGGCGCGGGCGTGCGGAGGACTGGTCCGGTTCAGTGGCGCGGAGCCCAGTCATGGAGCAGCGGCCCAACGGGACGTTTCCTTATCGCCCGAGGGGTGATGGGCGGTCCGAGGGCATTGCGCTCTCCAGTTGCTGAACGGACTGTGTTTTTGTTCAATCCGAAGAGTTGTTAGCAGATCCAAGCTTCCTAAACCATGGCAGATCTTAACTCCAACGAAGGGCACTGGGCATGAGTTGGAACCAGACGCTTCGCTCCATCGAAGCTGCGGCCCGACGCCACGAACGCGAATCACGGGCCAGGTACCGTCAGATCCAAAGCCAATCAAAGGAATCGGCGAGGCTATCGGCGCAAGAGCGGGCGCGGGTCGAATTCAGCGCATTCATGAGCCAGATCGAGGTACTGACCTCGATCCACAAGGAATGTGGGCCGTTTGGGGATTGGGAAGCGCTTTCAGCGACCCCTCCACCACTGGCGCCGATCCAGGAGCATCGCCGTGCCGGGGACGTGATCTCACGTCGCGACGGATACTCACCGGGCTTCCTCGACAAACTCCTCGGCAAAGCCTCTAAGCAGATGGAGGCCTTCGCGTTGGAATTGTTGGTCGCCACGCGGGCAGACGAGCAGGAGTTTACCGAGAAATGTGCGGCATACGAAAGTGCGCTTTCGAATTGGCGCGATCAAACGCAGCTTGCACAAGAAGTTCTGTCGGGGAGTTCCGAAGCCTATTCGCGAGTTCTCGCAGAGCTCGCACCGTTCTCGGAGATGTCGGATCTGGGTTCTTTGCTGACCTTTCAAGTTCGAGGCGCGTCGGTGATTGAGGTTTCCGTCAGCGTCAATGCGGATCGAGTGATTCCCCATGAGATGAAATCCCTAACGGCGACGGGAAGGTTGTCATCCAAGGCGATGCCGAAGGCGCGCTTCAACGAAATTTACGCGGACTACGTCGCTGGATGCCTGCTCAGGGTGGCCCGGGAGGCGTTTGCACTTCTACCTCTGGATGTCGTTCTCGCGACCGCTTGGGCGGATGTCTTCGATTCCCGGACGGGACACACGGAGAATCACGCGATCCTCTCCGCAGCGATCACTCGCTCGACGGTCAAACGGCTCAACTTCGAGCGGCTCGATCCGTCGGATGCCATCGAGAATTTCCTTCACCGAGGTGATTTTATCGCTTCTCGAAAGTCCGGGGCCTTCGCTCCCATTGTCCCACTGACCATCGCAGACCTCAGTCCGGATAGCCAACCGACCCGTCCGGGCACACACGTGTTTCCAACCGTTGGAGACTACGTTTCCGCCGGCAATTCGAATCCGTTTTCCGAGAGATGGGCGGAGGCACTGAAGAAAAATCAGATCGAGTTCGGATTTCTCTGTCTGACGGCGAACCAAGTTGCCGGTGCGTTGAACCGGGATAACAAAGATACCTTCACGGTTTCCGAAAGCCGGGAGATTGCATCTGCCGTCCAGGAGTTCGGCTACTGCCTTGAGCCGGATCCGCGATTCGGAGCCGGGAACTACTGGGGCAGCCAGGAGCTTGGAATCTTCCCGCCGGTTGGCGGGCCGGTCGAAAAACCATCCGCACACTTTCTCGGCGCATCGGCACTGCTCCAACTCTGTCTTCTGGTTGCCGCGGCCGATGGAACGGTTGAACGCAGCGAGTTGGATCGGTTTCGCGTTTTCATCGAAGCACAGCATCAGTTCTCTCCTCAGGAGCACCAGCGACTGATTGTCTTGGAGACCCTGCTCGCGCGAAACCCGGCGGCGGCAAAAGTGACCCTGGGGCGGACCGCGAAGCGCGTGCCGAAAGAGAAGCACCACGTCATCGCCCAATTCCTGGTCGAAGTTGCCGCCGCCGACTCGGTGATTTCTCCGAAAGAGCACAAGGCGCTGGGGCGCATTTTCGCCGCTCTGGACCTGCCGCAAGAAATCCTCGATACGCTGATCCGGGGCCTCGCTACCCCTGGCGGCGAGGTCGTCATCCAGGAGCCGTCGGCTGACTCGTCCGGGGAGAAGATTCCGCTTCGAAAGGCTGCGGGACGTGATCCGAATGCCCTGGTGCTCGACATGTCCCGAATTGCGGCGATCTCGGCAGAAACCAACGAGGTGATTGGACTCTTGGCGAGGGCAATGGAGGAGCCCGAGGACAACTCGACGGTCGCCAGCACCCCAACCCAGATAGTGACGCCGTCTCTGGCACCGATGCCAACGAACCAGACTCCGGGTCCATCGCAATCTCCGGCTTCATTCCCTCATCTGGAAGCGCGGTTTCATCCCGCCATTCGCGAGCTGCTACAGGCCGAGCAGTGGACTCGCGCCGCATTCGATGACGTTGCTCGCCGGCACCAGCTGATGCCCTTTGGCCTGATGGAGGCTTTGAACGAGTGGTCGAACGAGTATTTGGGCGATCAACTCTTGGAAGGCGAGGATATCATCATCGTGCATCGCCAACTCCTATCGAACCAAAGCCATGTCTGAACCAATCAAGCGCCGCGAGCGCGACGCCATTCTCCAATCGTTGCAAGCCGGCCTTGTGCCGAAACTTGGCCTCCATCTAATCCAAGTGGGCCGTAAGCCTGAAGTGTCCGCAGTCCTCGCGGACTTGGAACGGATCACTCAGGCGGGATCCTCTTTCCGGGTGGTGATTGGCCGGTTCGGGAGTGGAAAGAGCTTCTTTCTGAACCTGGTGCGGACGTTGGCGCTCCAGAAACGCCTGGTTGTTGTCCAGGCGGACTTCACCATGGAGCGACGGATTCAGGCGACCCAAGGAGAGGGGCGGGCGCTCTGGTCCGAGCTGATGAGGAATCTTGCCACCAAGGGAAAGCCGGAAGGGGGAGCGGTCCGAAATTTGGTCGAGGGCTGAATTTCTGGGCTACATCACCAGGTGACCCAGGCCGGGGGATCGACTGAGGACGTAAAAAAGCGAATCGCCCTCGATCTGAGAGAACTCCAAGAACATGTGGGTGGGTTCGAGTTTGCTGAAGTTCTCGGGATCTACTACGAGGCGCATCTCGCCGGAAACGACGGTCTTCGGGCGGCGGCACTTCGTTGGCTACGAGGTGAGTTTTCAACAAAGACTGAAGCGCGCGAGTTGTTGGGGGTGCGGCGGATCATTGATGACGACAACCTGTACGACAGCTTGAAGCTGCTGGCGGCTTTTTGTCAGAAAGCTGGGTACTCGGGTCTGCTCGTCGGACTCGACGAGTTGGTGGTCTTGTCACATCGCCTGCCGAGCGCCCGAGCGCGACAGGCAAACTACGAAGCCATCTTGACGATCCTCAACGACTGCCTTCAGGGAAGCGTGTCGGGTTTGGGCTTCCTTCTGGCGGGCACCGACGAATGCCTGGAGGACAAACGGTGCGGCCTGTTCAGTTACGAGGCGCTTCGGACCCGCCTGGCGGAGAATCGGTTGCAGGGAACGGAATTGTAGATTTCTCCGGGCCGGTGATTCGCCTCACCAGTTTATCCGCCGAGGATCTCTTCGTTCTGCTTCGCAACATCCGACACGTTCACGCCCAGGGAGACCCTCAGAAGTACGTCGTGCCTGACGACGCGCTAGTTGCGGTGCTTCAGAAGGCGAACGAAACCCTCGGCGCAGAGTTTTTTAAGACGCCCCGGGACATCGTTCGTTCATTTGTCGGCCTTCTCAACGTGTTGGAGCAGAATCCCGGGGTGCAGTGGCGCGACTGCTTTTCGGGCGATTTTCTGAAGAAGCCGGAGGCCGCCCAGACGGTTGAGGAAGAAGTGTCCCGAGGAATCGTCGCTCCCGATTCATCCGATGATGACCTCGTGAGCTTCAAGTTGTGATGAGTGACGACGCCTTCTCGTTGCTGGCGCCCGAGGTGCAAAGGGCGGTCTGGGAGATGGGCTGGAAGGAACTTCGAACCATTCAGGCCGAGGCGATTCGCGCCATCGTCCAAGGCGAAGGACATCTGCTGATTTCTGCCGGCACTGCGAGCGGAAAAACGGAAGCGGCGTTTCTTCCGATCCTTTCCCGGATTCTTCGCAACGCCCATGGGTCGGTCCGGGTGATCTATGTCGGGCCGCTTAAGGCGTTGATCAACGATCAGTTTGAGCGCCTCGACCGCCTTTGCGAGAAACTGGATATACCTGTCCACCGTTGGCATGGCGATGTCTCCGCCACCCATAAGCAGGAACTTCGTAGGAGCCCCGGAGGAGTGGTGCTCATCACGCCAGAATCGCTGGAATCAAACTTCATTAACTACGGCAGACAGATTCCACGCCTTTACCGTGAGTTGTCGTATGTGGTGATCGATGAGCTTCACTCGTTCTTGGGGAATGTTCGGGGGATCCACCTGGCGAGTCTCCTTTCAAGGCTTCGACATGCCACCGGATTGTCGCCGCGAATGATTGGACTCTCCGCCACGTTGTCTGATCCCAGCGTGGCCAGTGACTTTCTCACCGCAGGCCACGTCTCGCCTGTCGTTCACCTTACCGATCTCGCCAAGGGACGGGAGATTCGATTCGCACTGAAAGCGGTGCTTCGAAGCCCCGAGCCGGATGAACGCGCACGGGGCGCCGTGCGCAGGACGCCTGAAGGGGCCTTGAGCTTCGTCAGGGGACGCTCCCAAGAGGAGCTACGCGCGGCAGCAGGCCAGAAGATTCTCGGAACGACTCCCGGCCTGAAAGCGGAGGAAATCCCGGAGTCCGATGACCTTCAGGACATTGCGGTCGAACTCACCGAGCAGTTCAGTCGGTCGTCGAATCTTGTCTTCGTGAATTCCCGGAAGACGGCGGAGGAGCTGGCCGTCAGAGTGCATGACGTTGTCGCCAAGGCCGGTTGGCCTCATGACCCGTTCATGGTTCACCACGGGTCGGTGAGCAAGGAGCTTCGTGGTGAAGCAGAAGCGGCCCTTAAAAGCGGCGTACCGACGACCGCCATCTGCTCCAGCACGCTGGAAATGGGGATCGACATCGGATCAGTTCGCGCCGTCGGTCAGATTGATCCTCCTTGGAGCGTCTCATCCTTGGTTCAACGACTTGGCCGGTCGGGAAGGCGCGAGGGCGAGCCTTCGATCATGCGGCTGTATGTGCGAGACGCTTCACCCAATCCGATCAGTCGCCTGACCGACCTCCTTTTCCCGGAGCTGCTTCGCGGGATCGCGCTGACTGAGTTGATGCTCAGGAAGTGGCTGGAACCACCTGCAACAGGCCAGCGCCACCTGAGCACCTTGGCTCACCAGATCGTCAGTTGCTTGAAGCAAACAGGAGGTCTCTCTGCCGCTGAGCTTTACTCGCTGTTGGTTGAAGGCGGTCCGTTTCACTGGGTCAGCATCGCTGAGTTCTCAATTTTGCTCCGGGGTTTGGCCTCGCACAGCCTGGTGGAGCAGATCTCCACGGGTGAGATCATCCTCGGGTTGGCTGGCGAACGGATCGCCTCGGCCTTCGATTTCTACGCGGCATTTCGCGGAAGCGAGGAGTTCGCGGTGCGGTGCGATGACACGGAGATTGGCGCCCTCCCCAGAGATTCGGTGCCTCCGGTTGGGCAGGTTTTGTTGTTGGGGGGACGGCGGTGGCAGGTGACTGAAATCGACAGCGGGCGCGCGGTCGCCTGGGTCGTGCCCGCGAAGGCGGGAGATGCGCCACGCTTTCTCGGTCAGGGAGGCGATCTCGACCCAAGGGTGGGGCGCGAGATGCGAGTGGTGCTCATAGGAAGCGACGAGCCGAGGTATCTGGATGCTTCGGCCAAGGCTGTGCTCGCGGCCGCTCGTCACACTGCCAAGGCCGTTGGTCTGACAGAGTCGAACAATGTCAGGACACCTGGAGGTCGCCGCTGGTTTCCCTGGGTCGGTACACGGTGCCTCCGAACACTGGCACTTCTCGCCGAACACAGGGGAGTGCCCTGCGAGACGGACCGAATCTCACTTTGGATGCCTGCTGAGAATGACGGCGAGTTCGTCGAACACTGGAAGTCGATCAGGGGCGATATGCCTTCGCCGGAGGCGATTGGAGCCTTGGTGACACCACTGGCCATTGGCAAGTTTGACGAGTTCATTCCTGCAGAACTTTTGAGCCGGGCAGCCGGGGGCGAACGGTTGTCAATTCCGGAGGCTGAGGACGCGATCGGTGGGTTACTCAACAATTCCGGCCAGAAACCGTAGCGGAGGATGGTTTGCCGAGCGTTTCAGAGGTATATTCGCTGGAATGCGGATTCGGTTCGCATTCCCGATCCTTGCCACAAGGATGCACATTGTGGTAAGATGAATTCATGACACAATCCACCATTACCGATAAATTCCAAACGACCATTCCGCGGGAAGTGCGGGAGGCGCTGGGCCTCAAACCCCGTCAGCGCCTCGCCTACGAACTGCGTTCCGATGGCACGGTCCTGATTCGACCGGAACCGGGCCTGGACGAACTATTTGGCAGCATCAAGCTGCGGCGCCCCGTCGCCTCAACTCGAGAGGAGAAACGCGCCGCTCGCGAGGCCATCGCTCGGCGAGGAGCGGGAGAAGGGAAACCATGACGACTCGCTACCTGGTCGATACGAACGTGCTGCTCCGATTTCTCACGGGCCAGCCGCTCAACCAAGCCGAGGCGACCAAAAAGCTCTTGGAAGACGCCGCGGCTGGAGAAGTTGTCCTCGAAGTTTCGCCCGTGATTGCCGCTGAAGCTTATTACACGCTGACTTCGTTCTACGAAATCCCGCGAGCCGAAGCCGCCCGAAAAATCGCAGCGTTGCTCCGTCGTCGGGGCGTCAAGGTCAGCGATTCGGTCCAAGTCTTCGACGCCTTGGACCGTTTGCAGCGAACAAATGTCGGGTTCGCCGACGCGTTCTTGGCCGCGGGCGCCGCCATGGAGTCCGTTTCGGTCGCTTCCTTTGATCGGGACCTCGACCGATTCGATGATATCGAGCGCTTCGAACCCAAGTAGATCGCTCCGCGCAACTCGCCGTCACGACTCCCCTTTTCCGCATTCCAATTGCGGTAACCTATTTTATCGCAACTGAAGGATCGAAGGGAAGAATCGGCGGAGAATTCAAACGCTCGTGACGCGTTGTCCTCAGGTCCCCATTGCCGGAAGCCACCGTTTCGTGGTATTCTAAAAGCAGTTGGTTGAAGAAAAGCACTGCTCATGGAAATCACGTTGCAAATCCCCGAGAAGTTCGGCTTTCTGTTGCCGAAGCGAGAGGCCATTTCCCGCGAGTTTTTGGAAGCGTATGCCGCCGATGCTTACCGCAACGAACGTTTGAGTCGGCACCAAGTAGGCCAACTTTTGGGGCTTGACCGTTGGCAAACCGAGGACTTTCTGGCTCGTCGCCAGGCCCAGCGTCCCTTCGGCGCAGAAGACATGGACCTTGAGCGCGCGTCTCTTCGGCGCGCATGAGTCTGGTCGTTGCTGACACAGGCCCCTTGCGATACCTGGTGGTGATCCAGGCCATCGAATGTCTGCCGACGCTCTTTGCTCGGGTCATCGTGCCTCCGGCCGTCGTTTCCGAACTGACCCATCCCCGCGCTCCCGTCGCAGCGCGTCAATGGGCTCAAGGCTTGCCCTCTTGGCTGGAGGTTCAACGACCGAATCGAGCTCACCAGGCCGATCTGCTGGATCCGGGTGAGGCCGAGGCCATTGGTCTAGCGCTTCAGCTCCAAGCCATGGTCCTGCTCGACGAACGTGAAGCCCGTCGTGAAGCCGTCCAATTGGGCCTGAGCGTTATGGGTACGGTAGGAATCCTTGAGCGGGCCGCGGAGCGCGGCTTGTTAGACTTGGAAGCGGCGTTCGCTCGGTTGACGGCAACCAACTATCGAATTGATCGAGGCTACCTGGACGAAGCGCTCCAGCGTTCGCGACAGCGACCGAGACCGCTAAATCCGTGAACAACCGCATGAACCCCAAGTCTAGGTCGCTTTGCTTGGTGAGCGCGGCTTAGGTCCTCTTGTCGGCGAGTGCTTCGTCGAGTTTATCCAACAAAGCGATCCCACGGCGGGCACTGCCACGTGCCGCCAGGGTCCGAAATCGAATTTCGGCATCGTGCTGAGCCAGCGCGACGTTGGCCCATTCCTCGACCAGCTTGTTGACGCTGATTCCTTGCCGCTCCGCCAAACGCCGGAGCCGCTCGTGCTTTGCATCAGTCATGCGGATTGTCATCGTTGCCATAAGTAATCCTCCATCGTTTCAAATAAGTGACCGGCGTTTCGATCTTCAATCGGTCGAACTTCAATTCACCGCTTTGCAGATCACGGACGTTGTTGGTCACAATGCTCGCCGCCCCTCCGGCCACGGCCAGCTCCACCAGGTGGTTGTCGCCTTCATCCGCACGGTTCGGTCTCCAGAGAAACGTCACCGGGACCCAATCGCAAACGGAAAGGAATGCGCCGAGCAGTTCTTCCCGCTCCCGCTCGGAGAGTGGCGATCGGTTCATAACCGGGGCGGTGAACCACGTCGCTGTACTCTTGAAAGAGCTACTCACCCATCAGAGGGCGGCACCGGCCTTGCAGGCATAGCCGAAGGATTGCCCGGTCGCTGCCACCGGCGCTCAGCAGCGCTGAGGTCATGACATCAGTCAATGACTTGAACAGTCGATTGAACCGGACCAACCGGCCGCCAAGCGTGCGCCCCTAGTAATCTTCAGGCAACAGAACGGTCGTCGCGGACCGGTCCGCCCCGGTCAGAATCCAGAAGGGCTCGCCGGCGGCGCTTCGGTAGGCGGAGAGAATCCGGGTTCCTTCTCGAAGCGCCTGATCATTGGCGAAACGATCCGACGCACTGAGGTTTCCCCAGTCGCGATTCTGGTGCCGCACCAAGGCGCTGGCGATTTCCTCGGGAGGAACTCGAATCAGTGCCGCTTGGGTGGCCACGATGCGCCCCAAAGGCACTCAAGGTCGGTCAGGTCCAGCGCGCAATGCCTTTCCCGCCGGCGAGGCGGGCGACGAGCTGAGTTTGGGTGAGGTCAACGAAGGTGGTTCTTGCGATGAAGGTCCTGAGTTTCTGGCGTGCATTGGCGATCTCCTCCCAGGTTCTTGTATACCCCGAAAACAGCTCACAAGGCAATGGGTTGAGATCCTGTAAACAGATCGCAACCCCTGGCGGAACTCAGGCTTAGCGTGCGATACTGGCTTTCGGGAGGAGGGAGAAAATGGCAGACGGGGCACGGGACAATCTCGATTGGGCGCCTCAAGCAGTCTTTCAACGACAGTTGGACCCAGTTGAGTTCGAAGCCTTGCGACGGTTGCCGCATTTTCTGGAGTGGCTGGCCAACCTGCCGAACGCCAACACCCGTCGCGCCTATCAGGCCGACCTGATCGCCTTCATGCGGTTTGCCGGCTTAAAACACCCTGATGACTTCTCCTCGGTTGCGCGCGCCCATGTTCTGGCCTGGCGAAAGGACCTAGAACGCCGGGCACTTCAGCCGGCCACCATCCGCCCAAAACTCTCGGCGCTCTCCGAACTTTTTGAGTTCCTCTGCGAGGAGAATTGCATCGCCCGGAATCCGGTTCATGGCGTACGCCGTCCTCGGGAAGGGGCCAACGAGGGCACATCGCCCGCGTTGTCTGATGCGCTGGCAAAACGGCTCATGGTGGCGCCGGCAACCGACAATCTT